>CAMYJJ010000070.1 GCA_947258735.1 Thermodesulfovibrionia bacterium
CACGTGATTGTATCCATTCACATTCAACAACCATCCCGATATCATTCAATTTTATTTCCCCATCCAGGATATCCCCAAATAAACATTCTTTCTGCCACGTACATATCGTTATAAAATACGCACCAGGATTCGCATAATCATATTTACGCAGACGTATGGATCGCCAGTGGTGTTTTTCAGGATTGTAAACCAATGAACCATGTCCCCTGTTTTTGATAATGTATATTATAACAAATGGATTGATTGTAATAAAATTTGGGCGGGTAACATGTGAACGGCTAACGTACGGGAGGGATTGAACCCCGCCCCTACTCGAGTTTCATGTCTTTAAACTTGTCTTTATGGCAGGCGATGCATATCTGGAGGTCTTTTGCTGCAAGGCGGAGCCTGTATTTTTCACTGGCACCCTGTGCATTTGCATCTTCACTGGGCAGGACTCCCTTTTCATGTGGGTTGTGACAGGTAGGGCAGGAAACTTTCCCTTCCTTGTCCAGAGGAAGAATAACACCAAGTTTATCCTGTGATTCTTCCATGTTTGCAAGAATGGGCTCTGATGGAGCGCGAAGGTGATTTGCGTTTATGGGATGTAATGTACTCTGCTTGTAATGGCATCTGTAGCAGAGGACCTCAAGCTTTCCAATGAGCTTTACATCCTCATAATGCTGTGTCTTTTCGTCCGGCATCTCCTGGTGGCAGTAGAGACACTTCTCATGATTTATGGTTCCGTCCTCCATAACCTGGTTGTGGGGATCAAGCCGGGCATATTTCTTTTCATCATGGCACCTGAAACACAGTGCGGTACGCCGCATATAGGGAGCACCTCTGAGAAATCTCCGGTTAATCGATTCAGTTTCTTTATCGTCCTGACATTGCATATACATATCATGACATGTGGAACATGAAAGTTTTCCTTTCTCTAGCGGGAGGTCATCAGGGATCATCGAAATTTTTTCTTCACTGGGGGCCATGCCAACCGGATGAATATACGTTCCGGGCGTATACCCGTGGCATTTGCATAATTGCCCGTAATCACCATCATATTTAAGCAGTTTGTCACCGCCCTTTTGCGGTGTTTTCACATGACACTCTGTGCAGTATTCTCCGCTGAAATGCAGATTTGTCGCATCTGTCACTGCCCCTGTGTTCTCTTCATTTACCCGGGCAAATGACATCATGGAGGGAATGACCGTCAGAGCTGTCAGGAGAAGGATAATTTTTTTCATTGCTATAAATTATTGCATGATACAGGCATTTTTACAAGAGGTGAATATGAGAATTATCTTTATTAATAGAGAGCAGGACACGCATGCTTTTGCACGGGAAATATTTCAAAATTGTATTATCCTGGTGAGCTGATGATGTGAATGGTCTGAAAGTAAGGCAGGGACAATTGTTCTCTTATAATACAAGGTCTCTGTTCACTTTGATTTCCAGCTTGCGTTTCATTCCTTGAATGTAGGCCTGCAGGGTCTGACTGCTTTTTGACCTCAGGAATATCTGTTCCAGCTGGCTTTTATTGCCCCCTTCAATTGATTCCAGCATTTTGCTCTCTTCAGATGACAGCTCGGCAGTCTCAGCTATTAAATTGCTTATTTTGGAAACAATAAGGTCCTGTCTCAGTCCAGCCTCATATGCATGAGGATTGGTGCGGTTCAGGCGCAGGGCCCTTTTGTATATCTCAGGATTAAATACCCCGTCTTTCTGAAAATAAGGGGCCTTCGTTATTACATCCTGCAGCTCCCGGTCAGTTGCAGTTATTCCTGCATCTTCAGCAGCAATTAACAGGACCCTTCTGTCAACCAGTGCATTGATGACCTTGTCAGGAAGATTGAGCGCTTCGATCTCTTTTTCATCGGTGTACTGCTCCCGGGCCTTCTTATATTCATTGTCATATGCGCGCCAGTATTCCTCAACGGTCACTTTCTCATCTTCAATATGGGCAACATAGGACAAGGTAGGGTTATCCTGCGGGCCGATACCCCAGAACACAAAGGATATAATAATCATAAAGGTCACGGCTGACAGCACGAAGACACTGAAAAACTTGTTACTGCGCATTATTTCAAGCATAAGATAATATAGCGTATGTAATGACCAATGTCAAAGCTCCAATGTCAATTGAATGTCAAATGCATTATTAATGAAATAAAAGAATAGTTAATCGGATGAGCCGGGTTCTATTACTGAAGACAACGAGTTCGGATTTTCATATGTATAATGTTCTGACGTTGAGATATTGGGATTTCAATTGACATTGGAGCTTTGACATTGGTCATTCTACAATCACTGTTCAGTTTTTATCAGGCTGTCCAGATCTTTCATGATCTTTTTGGCTTTCCATTCAGAAACCATGAATGGATAATCATTTTCAGAGGTAACAGCCGGATATTTATCATCCTGCTTTTCATAAAATGATATGGAGTACTCTTTTGTGCCTTTGAATACTGCAGTGAATACAGGATCTGTAAAATCCTGCTTTGATTTTCCTTCAATAAAACTGTCGCATTGGTAATCTGACAAACTGCTGATGATACTATCTATTTCACTGTCCTTTGCAGGTCTGCCATCTGCTGTTGTCCATTTTGGTCCCTCATCTACGGGCTGTTCCTCTGCATTTTGATCGCTGATATCTACAGAAACAGGTGCGGTCGCTTTCACGATAGTCATTTTTGAATCTCCCCTTTGCAGCGTAAGTTCACTTATCTCATCCTGAACAGCCATGACTTTTTTGTCCCGAAGGTCAGGTACCGTTTTGGTAAAATCTGTCCGTATGTTGCCCTCTGCATGAAACACCCTGTGATCATCGCCCAGCATAACAAAGGTATGTCTATGAGATGATGCCGGTTTCCCTATGCTGATTGTCCGCATGACCTCATCTCCCTTAAATGCCGTGATCTTGACCTTTTTGTCATCATCAAGTTCGTAGATGGAATAATTTTTTGACTCAGAGGCAAGAGCGCTCAGCGAAATACCTGTGACCTGTTTCAGCATTTTATTGACTGCCGAAGAATCTGCAGGGTACTTTTGAGCACCAACAAGCCAGGTACTGTTTTCCTTAAGCAGTTCTATCTCAGAACCTTTATTGTGTATGGTCAGTCTTGAGATATCTCCTGTTTCGATTGCCGCAATGTCAGGGAGTTTGTATGTGGTTTTATTTCCTTTCTCAGACTTAATATAGAAAACCAGTACTGCCATAACAAAGAATAGTATGGCGATTTCTTTTTTGCCCTTCATGTATTGCTCCTTGAAGTCATGGTTTGTAACTTACTGAAAAATTATTTACTGTGAACTGAACTGCACGAGAATTTATTATTGGTTATTTGTTACTTGTTATATTTAACGACTATGATACTTCGTATAACATATAACTAATAACATATCCGCTAGCTGAATACCTTCTGAATATATTTCTTTTTAGATGCCCGTCTCTGCCAGAAAATAAGTCCGGCAATGATAACCAGCACAGGCAGACCCGCTATATTTGCTGTCTTGATTGCTGTTTTTGCACCGGGATCTATATCACGCAGAGGATTAAAGCTCTGGGTCTTGCTTCTCATAACAGCTATATCTTCCCTGTTGTTCAGGTAATCAACCACATTCATGATGAACTGGGCATTGGGACTGGTCCCTTCTTTATCCATGACATTGTCTTTTAATATTTCAGATGTTCCGATAATAAAAATTCTGGATGGTTTTCCTTTTTTGACAGTGGCCCCTTCTGCTGCTATAGCTGACATGTCGATACCCGTGCTTTCTGCAGACACATCTGTTTCATCAGCGGCAGCCTCATCTTTTTTTGCAGCTTCTTTTTCCGGTATCGGCCTGTCAGTGAAATAACTCGGAAATTGACCTTCAATTGTATAGGCCAGTGGTACACTTTTATATTCTTTGTCGTCAGTCGGAGGCCTGATGAACATGGGGTTAAGGTTGATTCCTTCGGACATCTCCCATGATTTGTCTGATGATGAGAACAGCCTGGTTGCAGCAAGCCCGTTGTCTTTCAGCTTTTGTTCATCAATGTTCAGGGGTGATGCCTGAATCAATACAAGCCCTTTAATATTGCTCAGGTAGGCGGTCTCCTTATTGATCATCTCGTTTTTTATAATCGGTGCAAAGTAAATCTGCCTCTCTCCGCCGCCAAAGGCCTGGGGGACTCTCTGCTTATATGAATTTTTGTCAAGGACAATAGATTTGTTGACCGTGACCCCATAATGTGCAAGTAACTTTTCCAGACCGGTATGTAATGGAAGGAAGACCGGCTGTCTCATCTGCTGCATCATGGCCTGCTGTCCCTGGGGGGTGACCTGATTAAAGGAATCCATAAACACGGCAAGTTTATTGCCCCTCATCAGAAACTGGTCAATCTGGTACAGCTCATATTCTGAAAAATTTTCTTTTGCCCCGGCGATGACAAGCATGGAGAGACCATCAGGAATGCCTTCTTCCTTTAAAGTGATCTGCCTTACGGAATACTGAGCGGACAGGAGTGCATTCAGACTGCTGAGCGAGTCCTGCTGCTGCTGCAACGCCATCATCTGAGGACTTGCCTGACCCAGAGGCAGTGTGCCGTGGTCAGCAAGGTACCCGATCTCTTCATTTATATTAATGACATTTTCTACTGTCTCATTTATGGCCTGTTCAAGTGCATCCATTTCAGTAAGGCGATACTGGGTACCGAAAATTGGAAGGCGGACAACATCGATTAATTTGATTTTCTCTGCTTCATCTTCGTGTTCAACAATAATTCCTGCATATCCCCTGTCAGCAGGAATGGTCTTTCCCCTCCTGTCCCTGAACTCGTCCCAGTTAAGGCGGACTATATTGTATTGCTCTGCTTCCTGTGCACTGCCGGGATTGATGCTGGGATCAAGATGAGAAAATTCCAGCTTGCCGTAGTTTTTATCATTGAGCGTATTGACTATCGCCTGCACCCGGACAGGAAGTTCGGCAAGCCCTGATATGTTCATGTACGGGCCGACAATACTCAGGGACGATGAAAGAAAGAGTTTGACCTTAATTTTGTCTTTCAATCGTAAGAGGGCACTTATCTTGTTATTCATTTTCTGGATGGCCGATGTTATCTGGTATTCAAGGCCTTCCGTAGAGGTAATCGAAGGAAGGGCCTCGATTATATCTCCATGCATGAGTACCAGTCCCATATATGCCTGCTGAAATTTGACCTCATCCTGTTCAATGTTCTGTATCTGCACGGGATGCACTCCGTAGCTCTGTGCAAGGTCCCTGTCGCGACGGGACTCATCACTCTCTTCACCTGATACATTATGAAATTGATAATTAAAATATTTTTTTCCTGCCACAGAGTATTCTTCCAGCAGGTCGTGAAGATACCGCTCGATATTATTATAGGGAGCAGGCAGGTTATTGCTGAAGAAGACCTTTACCGTCAGGGGTTCTGAAAGAGTCCGTACCACATTCCTGCTTGCGTCTGACAGTGAATACACTTTATTGGAAGTAAGATCAGCCCTGAAAAAAAGCGTGACCCCCGCAATATTGAGAAGCACGATAACGATGATATATATAAGAAACCTGGAGTATGTATTCATTTGTGCTTTTTTATCCATTATGATCTCTTAAGACTTCTCCTGAATAACAAGATTGGTGCTGTAGAGCATGACAAAACAGACGCTCAGAAAGTAAAGAATGTCTCTTGAATCAATGACCCCCTTTGAAATATTCCTGAAATGAAAATCAGCCCCAAGGAACTGAAAAACATTCAGCGCTGATTCGGGGAGAAAAAACAGGATCTTGTCTATCAGTGTCAGGAGAAAGCAGAGGGACATCCCTGTAATAAACGCGATGATCTGGTTTCTCGTTATTGAGGACGCGAACAGACCAATCGCGGAAAATGCCGCTCCCATTAATACAGCTCCCATATACCCTCCTATCACCGGTCCCCAGTCAAGGTCACCAAGAAACGATATGAAAAGGGCATATAGCACAGTGGGAACGAGCATAATGGATGCAAACGCTGTTGCTGCCAGAAATTTACCTGAAATGATATTCATCGATGATACCGGTAACGTATACAGGAGTTCATATGATCCCGTATTAAACTCCTCTGAAAATAACTTCATGGTAATGGCAGGGATGATAAATGAAAAGATAATCGGGAGCAGTGAAAAGAAGCCCCTCATCTCAGCCTGGCCGTAGAGGAAAAACGTTGAAAAGAAAAACCATCCCGTGAGTATAAGAAATATGGAAATGACGATATATGCAATAGGCGAAATGAAATATGCCTTCAATTCTTTTCTGAAAATAGTAAGTGTATGTATCATATCATCTTTACCTCGTCAGTTCCCTGAAAATCGTCTCCAGGGTCCTTGATTCCATATGGAAATCCAGGAGTATCCAGTTGCTGTTTTTAATTACTTCATATACTTCAGGCCTCACATCTGTTTTTCCGCTGCAGGCCAGATGAACGTCTATGGTCCCGTTTTCATCATTAATAAGTATCACATCATTTACTTCAGGTACATTCCTCAGAGAGGTGCTTATCTCTTCAAAGCTGTTGTGCCTCAGTGATACCTGCATGATGTAATCACTTCCTGCTTCCCTTTTGAGTTCCTCGGTAGCTCCGGCAGCTACAATTTTCCCCTTATTGATAATCACGATCCGGTCACATGTGGCCTCGGCCTCACTGAGAATATGGGTAGAGAGGATAACGGTTTTTTCTTTACCGATCTTCTTTATAATGTCCCTGATCTCCACTATCTGGTTAGGGTCAAGGCCGGAGGTAGGCTCATCAAGCACAAGTATCTCCGGATCATTCATCATGGCATGGGCCAGACCGACTCTCTGTTTATATCCCTTTGAGAGTTCATTGATTGACTTATGCATGACCTCATGTATACCGCATATGCCTGCCAGTTCCTTCATGCGTGCGTCAATGCTTCCCTTCTCCAGTTCACGGACATCTGCAATAAACCTGAGATAATCATACACGATCATGTCAGGGTAGAGGGGCGCTGATTCAGGCAGGTATCCGATCAGTTTTTTGATCTCGAGCGCGTTATCTTTGATGCTGAAATCCTTTACCCTTATATCACCCGATGACGGCAGCAGATAACAGGTAAGCATCCTCATGGTGGTTGTCTTGCCTGCCCCATTCGGTCCGAGCAGACCAAGGACCTCACCTTTTCTGATTTCAAAACTGATCTGATCAACGGCGCATGTGTCGCCGTAATATTTTGTCAGTTCCTCTATGGTAATCATTGAATTGTTCATCATGTTTCAAGGGTATCTGATTCAGAAAAAATATTTTACGAATGAGAAAAAAAAATTTCAAGCCCCATTTCATAAACCCTGCTGTGCACATTCTTACGGATCAATCCGTTCACCTATTCACTGAATCAGCTATATTAACAGAATAGGCAAATTTACTCATCTACCAGCTGCCATTCTGCGAAACCCTGTTTTCGTTTTGTCAATGTAGCCCCTTTTAATCTGACGCGGGTTCTGACAGGATCTGTCTTGACATTTATATATGCCCTGACAAGATTTGCCATGGTAGCTTCCTGGAACGTTATGCTCTTACCATCTTCAAAAACAATAGTTGTTCTTAAATGGGTATGGCCTTCCGGAATTTCAGCAATTATTTCTTTTACGTCTTTGTTTGCTATGTTCATACTTGACCCTCAAGTTAAGAGATATCGAGGTTGAACCTCGATATAAGCGTAATTAATTCACATTAACTATGACCTTGTCTACACCGGTATTGCCGGTTTGAGGATCAAAGGCATAGACAATTATTTCGTAATTGCCTTTTTCAGAAACAGCTGCCTGTCCCTGAAAAGTGCTTGGTCCGCTAAATGAAAGGGGAACAGTATCAATGATTTTATCGTTATGTTTAACCATTGCCTGAATATCATATTTACTGGAGTCCCATAACCCGCCCGGGGTTAATGCGCATCCTCATATCATGACAATCCGGCTTTGAAAGGGAATAACCGCGTTACCGTCATGTATCCTGATCTTTTCAGGTGCACGGGCTACAACAGAAAATCCAGGGATTTCAATAATAATCCCTTCCCCTGTGATGTCCTTGCCCGGTATCAGCCATATTTGTGTAGAACTTTTTATCATGTCCGGTTTTGTGACCAGAGGGGCATCAATTTCTATGGTAATCAATACAGGTTCGCTAATGTCGATGGATGTTTCAAACTTTGCAGCCCCGTCACTTATGGTCCCATATCTTGTTTTTGGTTCGATCATGATTCTTCCGGTATTACCTGTGGAACCGGCAGTCACTCCCTCGGCCAGGACGTTTCCGGTATCACTGTCTTTTACTGTTACAAGGGCCCCTCCCATACTTGTTCCCACAAACTTGGCATCTTTAGATTTGGCCCTGATAACCAGACTGGTTGGTACAGCTTCAACTATCCCGTATAACAGAATACCTGACATGAGCACGGCTGCAGTTAAAACCTTTTTCATAATTCCTCTCCTTTTGATTGAGTAATAGTTATTAATAATAAACATTAAACCAGATTTTTTAAAGCATGAGATGTGTTACAGTGTTCCTCTGAAGATTTAATTATTTCTTGATCAAACGTGTCGTTTTACGATATTATTTCAGAGCTTATATGACACGTTCTACGCATCAATTTTTTTATTCAGGTCTTTTATCCGGGATCTGTTCCGGATCTCAGGTGTTCCTTCAACATGTTTCTGTGATTAATACCTCCCATGAAAGGACAGAGCAATGTATAACCTTGTGAGTTTTGGCGGAATATTTATTCTTATGGCTTTTGCATGGCTGCTGTCTGCTGAAAGAAGGGTGGTGAACTGGCGTGTCATCTTATGGGGACTTGCCCTTCAGATGATCTTTGCCCTGTTTATATTTATCGTGCCGGCAGGGGCCAATCTATTTATGTTTATCAATGATGCCCTGGTGAAGATAATAGATGTTGCCGGTGCAGGCACTAAATTCCTGTTCGGAAGGCTAGCCCTGGCGCCAGGCACTACAAATGAATGGGGAGAAGAGTCCCTTGGTTTCATTTTTGCTGTACAGGTGCTGCCGCAGATTATTTTCTTTGCCAGCCTCATGGCAGTTCTCTATTATGTGGGGATAATGTCTTGGCTTGTTAGAATTTTTGCAAAGATTTTCACAAAACTCATGAAAGTCAGTGGAGCTGAATCTCTGTGCGCGTCAAGCAATATTTTTGTGGGTATTGAGTCTGCCACAACCATCCGTCCCTATCTGGAACGAATGACAAAGTCAGAACTCTGTACAATTCTCACCGCAGGCATGGCGACGATAGCATCAACTGTGCTGGCAATTTATATTCTCATACTCCAGAAACAGTTCCCGACAATTGCCGGGCACCTTGTGTCGGCCTCGTTCCTGTCGGCACCTGCTGCGATCATCATGTCAAAGCTGTTGATGCCGGAAACAGAGCAGCCTGAGACTCTGGGGGTAGACGTGAAACCATATTATGAAAAAGAATCATCAATGATCGAAGCAATTATCAACGGAGCCAACGCAGGTCTGAAACTGGCTGTAGGCGTAGTCGCTTTGCTCGTGGCATTTCTTGGACTTGTAGCACTTGCTGATTTTATATCTGCAGGCGCCGGAGCAAAAATAAACGAATTAATAGGTCTGAAGATCGACTGGTCATTAAAGGGACTGTTTGGATATGTTTTTTATCCTTTTACCTTAATCATAGGGGTCCCCCCTGTTGATGCATTTGAAATATCAAAAGTAATCGGAGAAAGGGCCATTGTCACGGAAACAAAATCCTATATGGATCTTGCAGTGCTGATTGACGGGGGGGTACTTAAAGACCCGAGGTCAGCTTTTCTGGCCACATATGCCCTTTGCGGATTTGCTCATATAGCATCTCTGGCAATATTTATAGGAGGTATTGCCGCACTTGTTCCGTCAAGGACAGCTGATCTGTCAGCAGTGGGTCCCCGGGCATTGCTTGCGGCAACTCTGGCCTGCCTTATGACAGCTGCAGTTGCAGGGACGTTTTTCACAGGCGGCTCAATACTGCTCGGACAATAACTGATTAATCCATGCTTCAGACATCTACTCATTTTGACATTATCATTGCAGGCGGCGGTCCTGCCGGTTCAACAGCAGCTTATATATTAAGCAGGGCCGGGCTGAATGTATGTATCATCGATAAAAGTACATTCCCACGGAAAAAGCTTTGCGGGGGATTGATAACATATAAAACCTTAAGGGTGCTGGAGAGGGTCTTTGGTATAACTGTTGATATGCTTAATCAGCATGACATGGTTGAATATGAGTCTGATCATTATCAGGTATTCGGCAAAAAGAGGTTGATATCAGAAAGACGTTTTGAGGTCCCCTTTCGTTTTATAGACAGGGAAAAGTATGACAGATTTCTCCTGCAAAAAGCAGTTCAGGCCGGGTCCTCACTTATTGAGGGTGACGGGGTTATGGAAGTAAATATATCAAAAAGCAGAGTTACAACACAGGGCGGGAAAGATATTACAGCTGATATTATCATTGGCGCTGACGGGATAAACAGCAGGGTGAGAAGAAGCTTTCCTGTTGATCTGTTTGGAAGAGAGGACTGGACTGATCATGTGGCTTCAGCTCATGAAGTTATTATCAGTAGAGAAAGAATAAAAAAGCAGGTCGACCATCCCATACTTTATTTCGGTTATGTACATCATGGCTATGCCTGGATATTTCCCAACAGAGATACGGTAAAAGCAGGAATATGCGGACTGAAGCAGAAAACAGGAAAGAGTATACTATCCATATTCAGGGAATTTCTGCATGCACTTGATTTGGGCAATGCCGGAGATAAGAGGATTAACAGTTATGTCCTGCCTTATGGCTGTTATTTGCCATATCCTGCCTTTAGAAACATGGCCATGGTCGGAGATGCTGCCGGGTTTGCAGACCCGCTTATAGGCGAAGGAATTTATTATGCCCAGAGGAGCGCTGAACTCGCGGCACGGGCTGTGCTGACCATGATGGATGAAGATAAAAAGTGTGATGAAATGGAACATTACTATGTCCCGTTATTTAAACAGCATCTTTTGACGGAATTTGAATATGCGGGGAAGATAAGACATGCCATATTCAGATATTTCAGCCTTTCTGACTTTTATGTATTAGGAAAGATCATGAACTTGTATGGCAATAAACCTATCGAGGCGATTCATGGCATCAGGTCATATAAATGGCTGCACAAAATGGAGAACTAGAGAGATACCTGCATGCTATCGGCAAGGTTCAATATTTTAAGTAAAATATGGGTTCAGACCCTACTTCTTTCTGCGGTCTGATTTCCTTTTTCTGGCATCATCCTTGATTCTTTTGATATGACCTCTCCCCAGGCCCTTTACTTCACAGCCCAGCTCAAAATACCGTTTGATCTTTTCATCATCAAGGATGCCGAAACAGTCAATAACGGCACATGTATTGCCTACAGCTTTGACGACCTTGTCAGGGTCCAGATTAAGATAGTGGTTATGTCTGACAGCAAAAATAACGGCATCAGACCCTTTAAATGCTTTCATTAATTTCTGCTCTATCTGAAGACCTGACAGCTTGTCCTGGTTTCTGAAAAAACGGGCCAGGCTGTGGTCTTTGGAAGGGTAACTGTCCTGCTTTTCAAACTCCCACCAGTTGGAAAGATATGGGTCATGAACATGCATGTTAGCGCCCATTTCAGTAAGCTTTCGTACAATCAGTTCAGAGCCGCTGTATCGGGTATCGCCAACATCTTCCCTGTATGAGGCGCCGAGCAATAATATGTCTGCAGCGGCAATTGGCCTGCTCATATTTCTTAAGGCATCTCTGACGAGCTGTCCAACACGAAGTGCACGGGTATCATTGATATTTATTGCCATAGGGGTAATCTTGAAAATATCATCTTCAAATCCATGTATATGTTTATATGCCCATACACCAAGACCTCCGTCCTTGGGCAGACAGTAACCGCCTATTCCGGGGCCGGGAAAAATAATATTGCTGTGTGTAGGCCTGACCTTTATTGAATTGATGACTTTTAAAAGATCAACACCATTGCGTTCTGCAAAGAGGCTCCACTCGTCCATAAACGCGAGAATAGTGGCGCGATAACTGTTTTCTATAATTTTCGCTGTT
>CAMYJJ010000071.1 GCA_947258735.1 Thermodesulfovibrionia bacterium
AAATGTCATAAAAGTGCTTTCAACAGCGCTGAGAAAGGAAAAATTCGACGTCGAGTCTGCCATGACAGGTGAAGACGCACTGGCCGTGATGAAAAACAAAAAATTTGACCTTATTGTATCAGACTATAAACTTCCCGGCATGAATGGAGAAACGCTTCTTGAACGAATAAAGTCTAATGAAGCCTCTCTCCCCGTTATACTCCTGACTGCGTTTGGTACTATCGATCTTGCTGTCAATGCAATGAAAAAAGGGGCTTATACCTTTCTCACTAAACCGGTAAATCTGAATGTTCTTCTCACAACGATACGAGACGCTATCCGGTCGAAATATCATAATCCTGATGATGAAAGCCCCGGGCACTATCAATTCCTGAATATTATAGGAAAAGCAAAACCCATGCAGGACGTATATTCAATGATACAGAGAGTCAGCAAAACTGATGCAAATGTGCTGATACTTGGTGAGAGCGGAACAGGAAAAGAGCTGGCAGCACGGGCAATCCATTACACCTCCCTCAGGGCTGATAAGCCGTTTATTCCCATAGACTGTACCACGATCCCCACTGAGCTGATGGAAAGCGAACTGTTCGGTTATGAGAAAGGGGCCTTTACCTGTGCCTACAGCGATAAATTAGGCCTGATTGAAATGGCAAAAGGAGGCACGGTCTTTTTCGATGAAATCGGTGATCTGGATTATGGCCTGCAGAAAAAATTGCTCAGATTCCTGCAGGAAAAGGAATTTCACACGCTCGGAGGTAAAGAGAAAATTACCGCTGATGTCCGGATACTGGCTGCTACGAACAGGAATATAGAGGATGCAGTTGAAAAGGGAGATTTCAGAGAGGACCTGTATTACAGGCTCAATGTGATATCCATTCATATCCCATCTCTTAAGGAGAGGAAAGAGGACATCCCTTTTCTTGCTTCTCATTTCCTTGAAGAATTCAGCAGAAAAAACAAAAAGGAAATCCGGGGGATTGAACAGAGTGTACTGGATGTTTTATCCAGCTATGAATGGCCCGGCAATGTGCGTGAACTCGAAAATATTATCCAGAGATCAGTCATACTTTGCCCATATGATCAGATAAATATGGAATGTCTTCCCCGAAAATTGAAAATGATGGATTTTGAAGATCAGCCGGATTCTGAAGGATTGAATCTTCCTGAAATTGAAAAGAGGGTTATATGCAAAGCACTTGATAGGACTGCGTGGAACCAGTCGCAGGCTGCAGTGCTGTTAGGAATAAGCCGTAAGCAACTGAGAACAAAAATGAAAAACCTCGGGCTTTCCAATGAATAATCTTTCCCTGATCTTCAGGGTGGTTCAGAAGTGGCAGTGCCTTGGAATATCCAGGCCCAATAAGAGAAAATCTGTTATTGATTATCTCTTACAGTACTTCGAGAGTTCCGTCCTGGATTACCAATGTTCCGTCGCTGATTATCAAGTTACCATTCATCGTTGTTGTGCCGGTAATTAATGCATATTCACATGAATATCCAGCTTCCAAATATACCTGCTTACCAAGGGATATGTTCAGATCTTCTTCAAAGACTCCATCATGACTCTGGATAGTGTCAAGGTTCACCGCAGCACTGTAGGCATCCTGAAGTCTGGAATAATACACAGGTTCTGTCCTGTCAATTTTCACAGGGAGATATGTACATCCGGATGTATTGATCCATACTGCTGAGGCCATAACATGTGGGGCGGCCATCCCTGTATTGAGCCATGCCTCAAGCATGTAATCACCTTCGTTGGCCAAAAAGGCATTCTGCTTGTTATTACCAAGGTAAAGGAACTGGATGTACTCCCAGCTTGTGGGTTGATAGAGCATTTCTACAGTGGCGGTTTCAGCACCGGGAGGCGGGTCCAATGTTATTTCATCCCAGTGATTATAGGCACTGACCTGGTCAGGATTGCCGTATTGATCAGCTGGTACTGGCAAGGCATTGCGTTTTCGTGCCACTTCATAATTCATCCCATATGGTGGAATGCGGTTGTCCTTGATTACTGTATTGTTGAGTACAAAGTGGAAGGTCTCATGTTCTGTCCCCGGTGATGTGTTAGCCAGCTCAGCAATAGTTAGCCCGGGGACCCCGGTATAACGATCATAGTCCAAAATAATCGGACCATAATAATCGCTATTCACCTGTATGAGCTGGGCTGCCCATTCCTGAGTCATTCCGTAGTGGGCTTCGTATATCTTTGTATAAGGATCGTGAAGGTCCAGTATGCTTTCAATCTGGACATCCGGTCCGCCTGCAGGATTAGCTATAGATATACCGATTGGACCATATTTACCGTCTTCACGAATTATTTCATTATTTGAATCATACCATTTAATATTCAGCCACATGCGGCGTCCTTCGGGATAACCTGTAATTAACTTATGACCTGTCAGGTTGGTTACGGTAAGCATATTTTCATTTACAACCAGCGATGATGCCATATTAAGCTGCATCCTGGCACGAACTGCTCCATCAACCAGGGCTGCGCTCTGTACAGTTGTGAGTCCGCCGCCAAGCCTTAGTTTACCGAGGTTGTCAAGATACTGGATAGCTACCGGCATCCAGTAGTTCCCTCCGGTCATGTCATGCAGAGGGAGGTCGCTGCGAATGGGTACACCGTTTTTATCACATCCAAGTCCGGTTACCGGGCGCATATGACATGTCTGACAGCTAAAGTATCTGGGAGTCCCGTCTTCGTAGTTACCGCCAGTCCCTGCAAGAAGTGCATTCTGATACGCATCCGCAATTGCCCCTGTTTTCAGCTCTACCGGGAGAGAGGGGTAATCAGAGACCAGTGTCTGGGACAGGAGACCGGACTTATATTCGCTGAATGTTCTCTCCACTATTCCATATTTGTAAGGGACATTGTTAAATGCTGCCTTGTCTTCTACAGGCCCGCCGAGAATGCCATTGGCCGTGACCGGATCAGCAGTGCTCTGGATGCCGTTGTTATGTGCCAAATCACCTACTGCAGAGTTAGAGACGTCATGGCAGGTTCCGCAGAAGTCCACGGAACGGTGAAATTGCGATGGCATCCACTGATGTCTTGCTTCAGCGTCTGAATAGGGTCCCAGTTTATCGCTGCTTCCCCACATGGAGGCCATGCCGCTGCCGAAATAGGCGGTCACATTCCCGGGGTCGCTTCCCGGGTCGCCGAAGTCATTGGCAATAAATGGCGGGAACTGTTCTCCCGGATGCTCCGAATTATCCGGATTTGTCATTTTATGGCAAAAATCACATTCCACACCGTCGCCGTCACCCGCGCTCAGACCCGAACCGTCTGTTGGTGTGGAGCGTCCCCCAAGCCATCCCCCGGTGCTGTGACAGCGTATGCAGAGGTCGCCGACACCGTCGAAATCCTGTTCAGCTATGGCCATGGTCGCCCAGAAAATCGGGTCACGGCCGGCATTTGCCATCATATTCCCGCGCCAGTGGTCAGTAATCGAAGGGGTATGACAGTTATCGCACTTGTCTGGCGATTCCAGTGAGTTGATTTCCTGCGGCTGGGTTCCCGGCTGCTGTATTTCATTTGGTACTATATCAGCAGCAAAACTTATACTAATTACGCATGTAAATATAAACACTACTGCTAAAGATAGGGTCTTCATTGAAGTGCTCTCCTTTATTTATATGGTAAAAGCTATACATCGAACCGGTTATCTTCAACAGCTAATCAGACTTACTACATAAACAAAAGTTTTTCGGCCCCATCTCACCAAGGGGTTAGCTCTTCGGGAAAAGTCAAATGTTCTCTTTTTTCCAATATATCATTCCTTTAACGCTCTGTCTATTTAAATATATCAATATAGCTATATGGTTTTTCAATATATGTTAAAAGGATTCGATGGTTGTCCCCTGGTGATTTCGGATCGGGTCAACTTATATATCAGGGATATGCAGTGGGTCTGTTCTTTGATATGATGTAATTAGAGAAGGAATAAGGAGGCAGCATGCTTGACGTTCATAATTTAACCGTCAGTGTTCACGGCCACACAATTTTAAAGCATGTAGATATGCATGTCTCGAGGGGGGAAACAGTGGCGCTTTTTGGACCAAACGGGTCAGGAAAGACCTCTCTCTTATACACGATCATGGGGATTCCGGGATACAACATAGAGACCGGCACAATAACATTTAAAGGGGAAGATATCACTGAACTTCCGGTAGACAAAAGGGCGCAGCTCGGAATCGGAATGGATTTTCAGCGTCCTCCGGCTGTCAGGGGAGTGAAATTAAAGGATATGCTTCGCATGTGCATGGATAAGAGAGGTGATTTGGATGAACAAATGATCGATGGGTATATTCAGAAACTGAATCTCGCCGCATTTCAGGACAGGGACATAAACCTGGGGTTTTCGGGCGGAGAAATCAAACGGTCCGAACTGGTACAGCTTCTTGCCCAGAATCCTGACTTCATTATGTTCGATGAGCCTGATTCCGGCGTTGATCTGGTGAGTATTCATTTAGTAGGAAGGGTGATCAATGAGCTGCTTGAAAAGGAGATCATGGCAGGTAAAAGAAATAAATCAGGTTTGATAATAAGCCATGCCGGACATATCCTGGATTATGTAAATGTAGACAGGGCATATGTCATCCTTAATGGTACGCTTTATTGTTCAGGCAACCCGAGAGACATTCTGGATGATATAAGAGTCAAGGGGTATGAGGGGTGTATAACATGTTTAAGGTAGATCTTAAAGAAAAGGCAAAAAAAGCTGAGAAGAAACCGTCTGCCATTGGGCTGGATGTAGATCTGAGAGCCTATTCTGACAGAGCGGAAAAGCACCATAAAATCAAGAAACTCACGGAATTGTCAGATGATATGAAGGAGAAGTCCATCAGTGTCGGTATTGATGCCGGGGAGGAATGCAGGGCCGGGAGTTTTTATCAGATTGACCATTCTGTCATATTATCTACTTCGTTTCAAAGCGGCCTCGAGCTCATGAGCATTACAGAGGCCCTGAAAAAATATGACTGGCTGGCAGAGTACTGGTGGAATGCGATCAGCGTCGATGCTGATAAATATACTGCACAGGCTGAGCTGAAACAGCATCAGGGATATTTTATAAGGGCCCTGCCGGGAGCAAAGGTTGAGTTTCCCCTGCAGGCATGTCTGTACATGACCAGAGACGGGATGGCACAAAATGTTCACAATATCATTATTGCTGAAGAGGGATCGGAACTTCATATTATTACGGGTTGTGCCACTGACACAAAGGTGAAAACAGGACTTCATGTAGGTGTTTCAGAATTTTATGTGAAAAAGAACGCTCAGATCACCTTCAGCATGATCCATAACTGGGCAGAGGAAATGATTGTGCGGCCGCGTTCAGCTATCATTGTAGAAGAAAACGGCCTGTTTCTTTCAAATTATGTCTGTATGAAACCCGTAAAAAATCTTCAGATGTACCCAACGGCATATTGCATAGGTGAGAACGCTACCGTGAGGTTCAATACGATATTATTAGCAGCGGAAGGCTCAACCATGGATACAGGCTCAAGGGTCTTCCTGAAAGCAAAAGACAGCAAAGCCGAAATTGTTTCAAGGGCCTTGACCAGCGGGGGGGACATTATTGCCCGGGGACATCTGATAGGAGAAGTTCCGGGGATCAAGGCGCACCTTGAATGCAGGGGGCTCATGCTTTCTGATAAAGGGACAATCCATGCGATCCCCGAGCTTGAGGGAAGGGCACATGACATTGATATGTCCCATGAGGCTGCGGTCGGCAAGATTGCAGAGGAGGAGATTCAGTATCTCATGGCACGGGGGCTGAGCAGCGACGAAGCAACAGCAGCCATAGTCAGAGGGTTCCTTGATGTCGAAATTAAAGGGCTTCCCAGGCACCTCGAGGAAGAATTGAAGAAGGCGGTCAGCATGGAAGATGAAAGCCACGTATTATAGTCGGTGCTGCAGAGCAATCATTTTAATGTCATTTTGTACCCGCCTACCGGCAGGCTTAATGGGGAATTCTGGACTTATTTTGTGTTCTGTCCTGTATTCCTGTTACGATAAGATTCATCTAAACTTACAGTAAATGTTGTACTGGAATTTTTTTCATGTTTATTATGATCATTATTCCTTCAAGTCACGGTTAGGCCGGATCAGACCCCGTGCGACAGGGTTTATCGAGCAAGATCCCGGATAAGCTCTGAAACGTATGGCTCAGGATATACCTTATAACGTACTATGACGCACTATGCATATGGTTAATACAGAACTTTGTACAGAACTCAGTAAATGTATAAAGTGCGGAGCCTGCAAGACGTTATGTCCCACATATCATATGACGTATAACGAATCATTTGGTGCAAGAGGCAGGGTTGTACTGCTCGGAGAACTATGCACTGAGAAACTTGCCCCGAACAAAAAACTGGCAGAAAGAATATACAGCTGCATGCTCTGTGAGGCATGCAAGGATGTCTGTCCCACAGGCATTAATATTCCTGAAGTTATGTATCAGGGAAGGGCTTTACTGAAGAAATCATTCAAGAGAGGCAATATATCCAGGAAGGCATTACGTACTGCAATTACCAACATGAACAGTACCATGCCTTTTGCAAGAATAGTCCAGAAACTCTTTTACAGGCCTTTCGCCCGGCCCTTTGGGCTGCGCTATGTCCCGGAGATAGCATCAAAACCTTTTCATAAAAATATCCAGGTATATAAGAACGTTAAAAAAACAGGCAGGATAGCCATATTTGCCGGGTGCAATGTCAATTATTTTTATCCTCATCTGGGGTATTCATTATTAAACGTACTTTTGTCCAAAGGGTATGAGGTTGTTGTTTTTAAAGGGGAGGAGTGCTGCGGGGCACCTTTGAGATCAATGGGTCTTGAAGAAGAAGCATCAGAAATGGCCGGGAGAAACCTGGACCATTTTAACAGGGTACGGGCTGATGCCATAATCAGTCTCTGCCCCACCTGCACACTGGTAATAAGGGAGCAGTATCCGTTAATTGTGGGTGATACCATCTCAAACATTATGGATGTTAATGAATTTCTGATTAAATTTGATTTCATACATGATCTGGAAATATCAACTGGCGCTGTTACCTATCATGATCCCTGTCATCTCAGTCATGGACTGGGTGTGAGAGAGCAGCCCAGAAAGATTTTAAATGCAATCAGGGGCATAGAGTACAGGGAGATGAAACATGCTGATGAATGCTGCGGGTTTGCCGGTCTCTTCAGCATGCAGTTTAAGGAGATGGCAACCAGGATCGGCGAAAAGAAGATGGAAAATATAGCAGGCACATCTGCCGGGACGGTCGTTACATCCTGTCCGGGGTGCATAATGCAGCTGGAGTCATTATGCAGGAAGAGCAATCTCAAGGTCAATATCAAACATATTGTTGAAGTTATGGACGAGGCGATGCATGGGCATAAACAGAGTGCTGACTAGTATTTATCAGCAGAAAGTTCAGGAAGGCTGATAAATTTATTTTTTTATAATATACTGGTGTTACGGTATCACCGATCAAGGTTAACTATATTCAATAATAATAAGGAGGCGTAATGAAATTCTTCATTGATACAGCAAATGTCAAGGAAATTAAGGCAGCATGGGAGCTTGGAGTGATCGATGGGGTCACAACCAATCCTTCTCTTATTGCAAAAGAAAAAAAGAAAGCCGGTCCTCTGTTTAAAGAGATCTGCAGTATCGTTGACGGGCCGGTGAATGCCGAGGTAGTCAGTCTTGATGCTGCAGGAATGGTTAAAGAGGGGAAACAGCGCGCGAAAATTCATAAGAACATCGTAGTGAAAATCCCCATGACCGTGGAAGGGTTAAAGGCAGTAAAGAAACTGACATCTCTCAAAATAAAGACTAACGTGACCCTTATATTTTCTCCAAACCAGGCCCTGCTCGCTGCAAAGGCAGGCGCCACGTATGTCAGTCCCTTTGTGGGAAGGCTTGATGACATAAGTCATTTCGGCATGGACTGTGTAAGCCAGATTCTTGATATTTATGATAACTATGGATATGAGACAGAAGTGATCGTGGCAAGTATCCGTAATCCCCTGCACGTGCTTGAAGCAGCCGGGATGGGTGCCCATGTTGCGACAATTCCCTACAAGGTAATTGAACAGCTTTCAAAACATCCCTTGACAGACATTGGCCTTGCAAAGTTTCTGGCTGACTGGCAGAAGGTGCCCAAGTAGGGCACCTGATTACACAGATAAACTGCAGATTACACCGATTAAAGAAAGATAAAAGACATAAGGGGACATGGTGGGGTGAAGGGAAAGGATCTGCTAACTGAGAGAATTATTGGGTGTTGTTTTAAGGTTCATAGAGAGCTGGGCCCGGGATTTAATGAAAGAATTTATCATAATGCCCTGGAATTGGCTTTAAAAAATGAAAAACTTTCGTATAAGAGAGAAAACGCTTATAAGGTTTCATACCAGAATGTACCTGTGGGCAATTTTAAGGCTGACTTAGTTATTGAGAATAAAGTAATCGTTGAACTTAAATCTTTGGCTGGCAATATTCCAAAAATCTTCGAGTCTCAAATAATTTCATATCTGAATGCATCTGCACTAAAAGTTGGTCTTTTAGTGAATTTTGGCAACAACAGCTGCCAAATAAGAAGGTTCATTAACTAATTTGTTATCATTAATTATTAATCGGAGTAATCAATGTCGTTAATCAGTGTAATCAACGAAGTTAATCTGTGTAATCAATTTTAACGGAGTTAAATGCCCATATATGAATATACATGCGACGATTGCAAAGAAGAGTTTGAGAAACTGGTTTTCGGCTCCAATCCTGAAGTGACATGTCCTAAGTGCAATAAGAATAAAGTTAAAAAGAAAATGTCGGCCTTTGGAATGAGCGGTGTTGAGAAGCAGACATCCTCCGGCTGTTCCTCCTGCACCAAGTCTACCTGCAGTTCCTGTAAATAACAGCATATATCGAGGTTGAATCTCGATATCATGGTTTGGGTTGGTAGACGGTAACTATCGGGTCATACCGAAAGATACCTGTTGACGTATTAAAAATTTGTATCTTATCCAGCCCTCTGATTTTTTTCCTTATATTATCAGGCACGTCATCGTCTCCATTGGTAATTACCACGATAACCTGATTTTTTTTATCATCTTTTATTGAAGGTGCATAGTACCCGGGATTTTTATATTCCCATGTAAATCGTAAGGGCGATTCCTTTATTTTTTCGTATGACGGCACAGCAGTTTCATCATACCGGTAACGTATATGTTTATTCGTATAGAGATCCAGAACAGGTACGGACACAGCAGGATTTACTGCCGACGTATCAGACGGGACGGTGAAAACACGGACATCCGGCGTATCAATCGTATTTAAAAATATGCCGGCCTGATGAAGGTTTTCTTCACTCATTGTTTTAAGAAAGGGCAGGTAGGCAAAGATTGCAACAACGAGAGAGAAGGCCACTATGGATGAAACAATATGCCGCTTCAGGTCTGCACTTTTTATATAACTCAACCCATACGAAGCCATTAATGTGAACATCGGGAACATTATCAGCACATACCGCGAACGCCTGATCTGCAACATTACAATGAGAATAATAAGCCAGCTGATGATAAGAAATTTCAAATCCCGTTTCCTGACAGCAGCATAAACAGAAAAGACCGCAGCCATCGTAATAAAGGGATGCGTCTGGTACAGGAAGGTTGAAGCAAAACTCTCTCCCCACCTCCTGAGACCGGGAGCCTGATATTCGCGGAGAAAGGCTATCTGGCTGAATATTATATCGGATTTTAGCAGAAAAACAGTTCCACTAAGAATTAAGGAAATGACTGCAACGGATAGACCACGTTGAACATATTTTCGGAACCCGAATTCCGGATTCCGTTGTCCGTCTGAGTTCTCAAATAAATATACCAAAAATATTACCACCACAACCGACAGCATCATCCATGTCGAGTACTTTGAGAAAATGGTACAGAATATTGCCAGAGATGACAGTACAATCCAGACACGGCCTTTTTCCATTGTCTGCATAAAAGTAAAGACAGAAAGGGTAAGCAGGAACATGGTCGGTACATCTACCATCATGAGAGGCACCTGGGAAAAGATATAGGGAATCCCCATTATCATTGCTCCTGCATAATATCCGATATCATCACTCCACAATGTCCTGCCGATAAGATATGTGAGAATTACTGTTGATGAAAACAGAGAGGAATTAACCAGCTGAATAAAAATTCTGGACTCACCAAAAAAATTAAAAACAACTCCATATACAAAAGGAACAAGAGGGAGATCGGTCCAGGCGCTGATTGCATTGCCCCATTGAGAAAAAAAATCTCCGGTCCCGTACATGGTAAGGTGCTTGGCATACACAAAATATCTTGATACATCAATAATGACCTCAGGCTCTGACCAGAATAATGATGATGCACCAAAAGAGGTGATGAAAAGTGTTAAGGCCGGTCTGTACTGTTCATATTTCAGAGATGAGAGCGCATAGGCAAGCGTTAACCCCAGAATGAGTATTGGCACAAACCAGACCATGTCCATATGTGCAAAGGTCCATTTCCAGCTCGTGAGCCTGTTGTCATCAACATGTCTGTAGAGATATAACATGAGAAAAGATATCATCGAGAAGAATGGGACAGAAATCAGGGGGAAGGTCTTTCTGTCAGGGGACACATTTTCAGGCATGCCCTAGTATACTATACTCTCCAGTGTATCAATGAAGGACAGTCTATGGGACATAAATATAAAGTTACAGTTGAAGAGATGAATGAAAGGTTTGATAACTATCTTGCTCTCAAAAGCGATATCAGCCGGTCGGGTATTCAGCGATTAATCAAAAGCGGTCTTGCAATGGTAAACGGGGGTGTAGAGAAACCGGGCTACAAAGTAAAGGCAGGTGATGTTATCGAGCTTATTGTGCCTGATGAACCTGATACTATCCTGATTGCTGAGGAGATCCCCCTGGACATTATCTGGGAGGATGACCATATTGTTGTTGTCAACAAACCAGCCGGGATGGTTGTTTATCCGGCTGTTGGAAACCGGAGCGGCACGCTGATGAATGCCCTGGCATTCAGGTGTAATAAACTCTCTCCCGTCGGTGCACCTTTAAGGCCCGGGATAGTCCACAGGCTGGACAAGGACACATCAGGGGTAATGGTGATAGCCAAGGACAACATTACCCACTATGATCTCGTAGACCAGTTTCGGGAACGGGAGATTGAAAAGCAGTACCTTGCGCTTGTGTTTGGAAACCTGAAAGATGAAAAGGGAGAGATAAACAAGGCGATAGGGAGGTCCTGTTCAAACAGGAAAAAGATGTCGACAAAGGCCAGGCGGGCCAAAGAAGCGATCACACAATATGAAGTCGAGAAGAGATTCGGGTGTGCAACCCTGATAAAAGTCAGGATTTTGACCGGGAGGACCCACCAGATCAGAGTACACTTTGCCTCTATAGGCCATTCTGTACTGGGCGACAGTTTATATGGAAAAAAGGTGAGTCTGGAGACCGGACAGGGATTAATAAAATTCGACCGCCAGATGCTTCATGCTTCGAGTTTAAAACTGAAGCACCCTGTTGCAGGGAATATTCAGGAATTTACAGCGCCCATTCCTGAAGACATGCAGAAGACGATTCATAAGCTGAAAGATCTGAAAAACAGCTGTTTTTAAGGTTCAGGACGTATTACTGGTTCACTCAGTCAGGCGGCTCATCGGGCAGAAAACAGATGACCCCGATATTATGAAATCAATAATTGTGGGTAGTGACAGTAAAATGTGAGAGTCTCACTTTTCTTTGCTGACTTTGTCTTCTCCCCCGTATATTTCCTTATAGGCTTCATGTACAGGACACCCTTTTTCCCAATGCGCAACAACCTGCTTGCCTATAAATGACTTCGGGTATTTCCTTCCAATATTACATCCGGGACAAACAGCACCCCAATACGCCATGGCTTTTTTCTTTATCATGAAAATGTCTCCTCTTCTAAAGCTGATTGACCATTATATGAATAACATTATAACACTGTATATATCGA
>CAMYJJ010000072.1 GCA_947258735.1 Thermodesulfovibrionia bacterium
AATTCGTAAACAAACAGTGTTAACGTTATCGGTCATGATTGTCTGACATGTCTATTTTTTTCATTAAATCGATTCTGTCTATTTTAATAGTATTTCTTGCCGTTCTCTTAATGTTCACTATGTTCGAAGTCTTTGGGAGAACAGAACGGAAGCATGACATCAATACATTAAAGCGTATACATAAGCTGTCAGGTTACGTGTATATGCTTCTTTTCCTTATTATTGCATCACTGTGTCTTCATTATTTATTTTCAGCAAAGACTGAGCTTTCTCCAAGGGCTTCCCTTCACAGTCTGCTTGCTGTTACCATACTTGCGCTCTTTGGAATCAAACTTGCATTTATAAAAGTGTATAGACAATTCTACGAACATGTTAAGAACATAGGCATTCTTATTGCAGTGCTCACATTCGGCCTTGTAAGTTCTTCAGGCGGATATTACCTCCTTGTATCAGGATTCGGGACAGACAGATCATTTGAGTCGTGGACCCTGAATAAAAAAGGCGATCTCAATGAAGAATATAAAAATACGAAAAGCCGGAAAATTATAGTAAATACGGATGCAGATAGCATCGGACGGGGAAAGGACCTGTTTGAAACCAAATGCAGTTTCTGTCATGATGCTTTCAGTACAGAGGGCAAAGTCGGCCCCGGTCTTGAAGGCGTATTAAAAAAACCCGTACTGCCTGTAAGTAAAAAACCTGCAGTACTTGAAAATATTATAAAACAGTTAAGGCAGCCCTTTGACAGGATGCCGTCATTTGATTATCTTCAGGATTCAGAGGTGGAGGATATACTGGCTTTTTTAAATACTCTTTAACCAATACTTTCACATGAACAACCCTGCTTGTGAGGTATTATAAACAAAGATGTCATTCCAGCAGCCTGTCTGCCGGTAGGCAGGTCCTTTAGCCGGTCGAAGCGACTCTCGCGAAGTCGGAGCGACCCTTGGCGGAGACCCGCACCGGGACTTGCATCGAGAATCCAGTTCATTATAAACGACTCTGGATTCCCGCTCTACAGATCGCGGGAATGACAAATAAAGGAGCATATGATTTATCTCTAGTAGAGTTTCGATAATTTCTTTTGATTGTAATGCACATACGTATTTCAAATAAGGAGAACAGTTGCTGAATAAGTCATTAAAAAATGTACTACATCTTATTGTACCTGTTTTATTAATGGCAGCCGTCTTTATACCGGGTTGTGCAGAAAAGCAGCACAAACCAGCCCCTGCGGCACAGGTCAGGTTTGATGATATTCAGATGTGGATCAATGCGTTTGAAGATCCAGACCGCCATACATGGCAGAAACCTGAAGAAGTCATAAAACGGATGAATATCAGACTGAGTGATGTAATAGTGGATATCGGTGCCGGGAGCGGATACTTCACGAGGAGGTTTGCATTTGCTGCATTAGCCGGTAAAGCAACAGGACTTGATGTTGAGCCGTCAATGGTACAGTATATGCACGAAGATGCGGAGAAACGTAACCTGTTAAATTATGAAGCCCGTATTGTGAAAATCGATGATCCTGAACTGGGAGATAATACCACAGACATAGTTTTTTTATGTAATACCTATCACCATATCGACAACAGAATTGCATATTTCTCAAACGTATCAAAAAGCCTTAAAACGGGCGGGAGACTGGTGATAGTTGATTATTACAAAAAGAAGCTTCCCCATGGTCCCCCCCCAGAGCACAAGCTGGAAAAGGAAATAGTAATACGTGAACTGGAGGAGGCAGGATATCACCTTCTGCGTACGCATGATTTTTTACCCTATCAGTATTTTCTTGAGTTTGGAGTTAATTGATATATAAATCCCCCCTTTAACAGGGAGGAAGAATAACCCCCTCGATCCCCCTTAATTTAAGGGGGAGGAGACGAACAAGGTAAGGGTCCCCCCTCTTAGGGTAAGAGGGGGTTAGGGGGAGTTAGTTAAATTAAATAACCCCTCCCTGCCTCCCCTTAACCTAAGGGGAGGAGATGTGGTCAGGGAGAGTTAGCCCAATGAAATTAATAAGAAACAACCCTAAACTTAAGCAGAGAAGGCGTGAGTTGAGGCGCAACCAAACGGATGCGGAAAAGGAACTATGGCATCATTTGAGAAACAGGCAATTGAATGGAATGAAGTTTCTGCGTCAATATAGTATCGGACCGTATATTCTTGATTTTTATTGTTCAGGGCTGAAGCTTGCGATTGAACTTGATGGTGGACAGCATGCTGAAGATGATAAGCGTGAATATGATGATTTTCGTACAGAGTATTTAAAAACTCATGGAATTAAGACAATACGATTCTGGAACAATGAGGTGATGGGAAATACTGAAGGCGTATTGGTAAAGGTAGCAGAGGCAGCTGAGGGATTAAATAACCCCCTCGATCCCCCTTAATTAAAGGGGGAGGAGAAGAACAAGGTAAGGGTCCCCCCTCTTAGGGTAAGAGGGGGTTAGGGGGAGTTAGTTAAATTAAATAACCCCTCCCTGCCTCCCCTTAATGTAAGGGGAGGAGATGTGGTCAGGGGGAGTTAGTGTAATATATGCATGATCCTGAAACAGATGAAATTCTTGGAATAACAAGATGTGCCCGGTGCGGACATCGTCTTGATGGCGAAATTGAATGCCCTTTTTGTGCTGCATTTCCGGATTCTTCAAGGAAAGAAAGTATACCCAATTGGATCTATATCACGGCCTGCTTTCTCACGTCCCCATTAAGTCTATATTTCATAATAAAAACAGACAGGCTTAATTTCATGGAAAAAATACTTGCCTTTTCAGGATGTGTATTATGGCTTGCTTTGTACCGTTTCTGGTTTTGATTGATTATTCGTTATTTCCCTACATACCCGGGGCACCCCTCAAAACCCTTGCAGCTCTTCTGCCTACGCAGTTTGCACTCCTTATTGAAGCACATAAAAGAAGCTTTAGAATCGGGTACTTTCTCAGATCTCTTTTTCTTTGATCTCAGCACATTCTTTTTTGGCATTACTCATTATAACAGCTCTGTTATGCAGGAATTATCTATTGCAATAAATCCAAATATAATCATCATCATGAGATTGACAAGTGCCGGGTTTTGTCATATAAGTACTGTTAAGGGATATTTATTCTAAAGATGGATGCTCTGGCAGGAATGCTGATTAAGCGGATGCTGTTGAAATAGGAGGATTACATGGAAAAGAATGAATTATTCCAAGAGGGCCAGAGGCTCTTTATAAATGGAAACCACAGGGAAAGCATTGACTGGTTTACCCGATCGATTGATTCTGGAGGAAATACAGAAATAGCATATTTAAGCAGGGGGGTTGCCTTTCTGAAACTTCATGAGACTGATGAAGCTATCAATGATTTCAGCAGCGTACTCAAAGTGAATGACAATAATTTTCGTGCCCGCTTTTACCGGGGGATGGCTCATCTGGTGAAAGAGAATTTCAGCGACGCCATCAGGGATTTTGACATTGCAGTTAAACTGCAGCCGGATAACGGGGCTGCACACTTTGCCTGTGGTACTGCCTATGCGCATATCGGGAACATGAAAGAGGCTGAACGGAATATCAAGGCCGCCATTACCTGCTCAGAATCAGATATGCAGGGGTTTGCCGATGAGCATGGGATGTTCAGGACCGAGTTTGAAAGGGCGGCTTCATTTGTGACAGGGGAGGGAGATGCGCCTCATATGTATCTTAATGATAAGGAACGTGGATTGATAAAAAAATGGTTTGAGGATATAAATCATTAAGTAACTGCTGAGGGGCAAAGGGGCAAAGGATCCTTTATTTTTTATGCCCTGTTTCCATTAACCGGGAAATACAGGCTGAAGGTCGTTCCCTTATTAACAGCGCTGTCTACTTTAATAAAACCCCTGTGGTCTTCCATTATTTTTTTTGATATCGGCAATCCCAGTCCGGTACCCTGTCCGATAATCTTGGTTGTATAAAAAGGCTCGAAAATCATTTTTATTTTCTCTTCTGCCATGCCTTCTCCGGAATCAGCAAACCTCACTACCAGATAGTCTTTTTCTTTAACACGGGCAGGTCCGGCAGAGATAGTTAATGTACCACCATCAGGAATGGAGTCCATGGCGTTGGACATAAGGTTGTTAAAGACCTCACGGACCTGGTCCCTGTCCACCTTAATCGTGGGAAGATTCTCCAGTGCCTCTTTAATCATGATGGAATGTTTTTCCAGCTGTTCCCGGAAAGGCACCAGAGACTCATGCAGGAGCTGTTTCATATCTGATGGTTCACCCTGTATGGGAGTTTCTCTTGAGTAGGTAAGGACATTTCGTAATATCTTTTCCAGTCTTTCCACTTCCTTGATAATAATAGTTGAAAACTCCTTGTCACCGGCTCCATCAGGAATTGATTTATCCAGCTTACGGGCAAAGCCTCCAATCGATGTGAGGGGATTTCTTATTTCATGAGCAACATTGGCTGTTAATCTTCCTAATGCTGACATCTTTTCAGCCTGAGCAAGCTGGCTCTGGAGTTTCTGCCTGTCCATATCAGCAAGGTTATGTTCAATAGTGACAGCAAGGGTACTGGCAATTGATTTAAGGAGGTCTTCCTCATCCCTGCTTCTTTTATGGCCTTCCTTTACTACAAGATTGATAATACCCAGGGTTTTTTCCCCTGATATAATGGGGATGCAATAGTGACTATGCAGGTAATCGTCATCATGTTCTTTATTCTGATCATGCCGGGCATCAGTACATGCTGCAAAAACAACATTACCGCTTGACGCTGCTTCGCCGCAGAGGCAATGATCAAACGGGACTTTTGCGCAGCCTGATTTTATTGATGCGGGAAGTCCTTTATTGGCCTTCATCACAAGCACCTCAGGCTGATTTTCAACAAGGTATATGCACCCGGTGGATTCGAGAGAAAGACCGGGTATTGAGAGGATAGATGCCAGTATGCGGTCCAGCTGTTCTTCAATCGGGATGGCTTCCAGGGAGATGCTCAGAATTGAACTGATTGCGGTCTGAAAATTATAATTTCTCCTGATTTTTTCTTCTGCCAGTTTTCGTTCGGTAATGTCCCTGACAGAGCTTAAAATGAACAGTCCCTCCTCAATCTCTACCGGACTGAGGCTGATGTCAACAGGAAATTCCCTGCCTTTTTTAGTCACCCCGACAAGCTCCATACCACTCCCCATTAAGCGCGAAGCAGGTTTTACTGCATATTGGTTCCTCATTTCAACATGTCTTGACCGCATGCTCTCCGGTACGAGCTTTTCTATATACTGTCCGACCAGTTCATTTCTGTTGTAACCGAATAACAGCTCAGTCTGAGCATTTATCATAAGGATTTTTCCTTCACTGGTAACGTAGATCATGGCATCAGGAGCTGATTCGAGAAGAAGACGGAATTTTCTCTCGGCCTGTTCTCTTATTGAGAGATCTCTCTCCATCGGAATCAAGGCAAGTTTCTTCATTGCAAACCAGAGGACAATCCCTATTATCAGTGTCAGTACAATTGATCCAATGATGAGAGGAAGGCTGAACCTGATCATGGATGTCTGGGTCGGCGTCATATCCTTTGTCATTTCGAGATAAAGCAGGTTTCTTCCTTCATACCAGACATGCCGGGACAGGGAAATGCTGGACTCTGAATCAGAAGCGCTTTTATACTGAACGAGAACAAACCCGTTCGGTGCAACTGCATTCATTTCCATTATCTCTTTATGCTCCTTTGCCCATTGAGTAAGGAACTGTTCAAGAGATGCATAATCCATTCTCAACAGTGCCTCTCTTGAAAACGTCCCTATAAGATCAAGTTCCCTCTGAGCATCTTCATAAATTTCATCTTTCATCTCATAATGCTGGGACATAATGGTAGATATGACGATAAAAAGAAATACAAGCAGTATTGTTACAAATACCAGAATAAAACGTGAATATCTAAATTGAGCGGTAGTACTCATTTTATCGAGATGATTTGTTCTGCCTTTTTTAAAATGACCCGTAAGTTATCATAATTCCTGTCCTCAACAGGGACAAGAGCGGTTATGTCCTTTTTAATGGAAGACATAATCCTGTCTGCATCGGGATCATTTTTTATTGATAAGAGGGCGGCGCGCAGTTTTTTAACGGTCTCTTCAGGCAGTGTAGATCTTGCTACAAACAGATGCTCAGAAATCTTTGGGGTCCATTCAAGATCAATCAGGCCCCGGTCTTTATAATCATAAAAAACCTCTTCTTTCACAGCCCCTGCATCAAAATCTCCCATCAGAACACCAAGGGCTACATTGCTGTGTCCATGCAGAAATTCATGTTTGGCAAGATCACCCGGTTTTACGCCTTTATCATATAAAACAGTGAGAGGAACTATATGGCTCATGGTTGAATTCGGGTCTCCGAATGCAAAGCGTTTGCCCTTCAGGTCCTGAATCGATCTGATTGATGATGATTTGTGAGTGACTATTACTCCCTGAAAAAGCGGGCTTCCCTTTATCTCCAGCCGTGCAAGAAGGGGCTTACTGCCATACGTATCTGCTACTTTTACGTACGGGACAGGCCCAAGATAGGCAATGTCCACTTTATCATTACCTGCCATTTCTATATGTTCCTGATAGTTTCGCGAAATTTTACATACAATGTCTGATTCAATTTTTTTTTTCAGATACGTAATGAGAGGAGTGAATTTCTTAATTAATTGGCTTGACGGGAGATACGGGTGGACCTGTAATGTCAGGGTGCTTTCCGGAAATCCTGAACCGGGCAGGACTAAAATAATACAGAGAAATAATAGTACTAGTATGGAACGTCTCATTGTAAACATAACTTCCCAGATGTCGGGTAATATGGACCAGCTGTATTATCTAAGATTATATCAAAGGTGTTTGTATAATTGTAAACCCGGGGAATCATTACGTATGATCGCAGATGGGAGATCCTTTTGGGATCTGCCCCTGTCATGTTACCAACTTAAATGATGTAAAGTGCAGAACAAACTGTTCAGCAGGATGAGATGCCTCAGCCGCCACCGCCGCCAAAATTCGGGGCCGGTACTGAACCGCTGCCTGTGCCGGATGAACAGCTGAAGGCAGACATTACTTTTTTGACTTTTTCACTACCGCATTTTGGACATTGAGTTTTTTTTGCTTCAGGATAGACGCTCTGAAGCAGAGAAAAAGTTTCATTGCATGTTGAACAACTATATTCGTAAATTGGCATGTTTATATCTCCTGTTCATGTTGATTTAATATTTTAGCCCTCAGCCCGGACGTAAGTCAAACTTGAAGAATTCATGGAATATTGGTATAAATTATACAGAAAGAGGAGCGATGGCAGATACATTACATATAGTGTGCCCGGGATGCAGCAGCATAAACAGTATGCCGCGTAACAAGCTGGCTGACCACCCCGTATGCGGAAAATGTAAAGATCCGATTTTTAATGCACACCCGGTTGAACTGACAGCATATAATTTTAACAGGCACGTTCATAATGATCACATCCCTGTTCTTGTTGATTTCTGGGCTGCATGGTGCGGTCCATGCAAGATGATGGCCCCTGTTTTTGAACAGGCAGCGGCCCGGCTTGAACCGCATGTCCGCGTAGCAAAACTTGATACGGAAAAAGAGCAGGGCATAGCTGCTCAATATGATATAAGAAGTATCCCTACCATGATTATTTTCAGCAACGGCAGGGAGAGTGCCCGTCAATCCGGTGCAGTCAGCCTGGAAGCACTGATCAGCTGGGTACAGACCCATGCATAGACAGCGTGCCCGTTGATCCTTGACAAAATTTGCCCTGTTTTTATAAAGTGGTCTCATTATTCTGGTCTCATATGAATTTCTAACGGGAATGAAAGGTAAAAGGATATGGAGAGAAGAGCTGCCAAAAGACTTGTTGTAAACCTGAAAGCTGAACGGCTGTCCTGTACAAAGAACTGTTCTGTATTTATTGAGAATCTGTCCGATACCGGTATTTACATGATCACTGCTCCTTCAAAAAACAAAGATTATGAACCGGGACGCAAACTGCTGTTGAAGTTGGAACTTGCGACCGGCAAGACCTTTAATCTTCAATGTCATGTTAAATGGTCATATGATAATGCACCGGAAGATCTGACCAACAGCGTTGGACTTGAGATTCTTAATCCTCCGGAAGAATACAGGAAATTTATTAATACGCTCAATTAGTCCTCAGCCGGGACCGTCACATTGTATATCAGTTTCCTGCATTGTCATGATCTGCGAATTTGACATCCTCAACATATCTCTATAGACTGTATTAGTAATCTTTCCTGGAGAGGCTTTTGCAATTCATGAAGAAATCAAAGGAAAAAAGGGCTTTTGAAAGAGTTGCCTCCTGTCTTGTTATTAAATTCAATTATCATGATTCAACATGTTATGGGCTTGCGACCAATCTGTCGGAAAAGGGCATGTGTATCAGTGCCGGAATAAATTTGCCTGACAGCTGGGAAACAGACCTTCTTATTCCAATCAGGAATGATCATCTGGAAATTAAAAGCAAGGTGAGATGGACTAGACTGACAAGCGGGTTTTATGATGCAATGGGTGTTGAAATATTTAAGCCTTCAAAGAAATATCTTCAGATAGTCGACAGCTTTAAAACTGCCGTATAGCTACTAAAAAATCCTTCTCAAATTGCTGTGTTACGTTAAACATATCTAATCTTATCATATATGTCCATGAGATTTATATTCTGCGAAACTAATGCCCCGCAAGCAGTCGGTCCATTAATTCGGCAAATAACTTTTGTGTCAATCTGAATTCATTTCATAACCTCGAAGTTTCAATATGGTGCATAAAAACTGAGATCCTGAATCAAGTTCAGGATGACAATTATAGGACAGTCTACTTGCGAGGGAGTGCATTAAGTTGACTGCATATGTGAGAATGAAAATACGTTTCCTGATTATTGCTGAATTAAATCAAGAGCAGGAAATAATTGTCTCGACAGCCAGTTCAAGCTGCTCCATAGGGGTATAGAAATGTGGTGACAGGCGGATGCCTCCACCGCGAAGAGCACAGAAAATATTGGTATCACTTAAATGCTGAAAAAGTCTGTTGTTATCAACATCAACTGTTTTAAACGTAATAATACCGGCATATCTGTTTTTTTTATCTGAGGTAATTAATTCAAGATTGTCATGAGCATTGATCTTTTCAATAAGATAGGTGCTTCTTTTCAGGATTTCGCTTTCAACATGTTCCATGCCGATTTCCAGCAGCAGTGAAAGACTGGTGCTGAGTGCATGGATGCCGATCATATTAGGACTGCCGCATTCAAAGCGGCGGGCAGATCCGGCCGCGTTCCATTCTCTTCTGTCAAAGTCATAGAGATCTTCAACCATGTGCCAGCCGAATTGATTCAGGTTTAACCTGTCTCTCTGTTCAGGTCTGCAGTAGAAAACTGCAAGTCCCTCAGGTCCAAGCAGCCACTTGTGTCCGTCAGCCATGACAAAATCTGCATCTATGTCCTGCACATCACATTGAATAGCCCCCAGGCTTTGAATGGCATCAATACAAAAAAGGATCTCTTTTTCCCTGCAGAACTCACCGATCTGTTTCAGGTCCACTCTCAACCCTGAACCAAACTGGACAGAGCTGATCGTCATTAACCGTGTATTATGATCAACAAGAGAGAAGAGGGCATCTTCAGGAGAGCTGCTGCTGTTTACATCAGCCTCACGAAACTCAACCCCTTTTGATGCAAGTGATTCCCAGACTATTCTGTTTGACGGAAATTCCTGATTGCTGCTTACGATATTGTCGCCTTTTTTCCAGTCCAGGCCGTAAGCAACAACAGATAATGCCTCGGATGTGTTTTTAAGAAGAGCAATGTCATCTGCTGAAGGAGCATTCAGCATTCGCATGGCCTGCCTGCGCAATTCTGACTCCTTATGAAGCCATTCAGGATATTGAAGGGACCCTTCAATCATATTGGCCTTCGCAAATTCCCGGACTGCAGCAGCTGTCCTTGCAGGCCAGGGTGACACTGCAGCGTGGTTTAAATAAATTAAATCATGCCTTAAGTTAAACTCCTGTTCAAATATATTTTGCACGTGTCATTATGAAAATCTATTAACCTTCTTGAAAGTGTCAGTTTGTGTCATACCCGAAGTTCTTAATCGGGTATCCAGAACCTATTAAAAAAGACTGGATGCTCGATGCGAGTCCCGGTGCGGGTCTCCGCCAAGGGTCGCTCCGGCTTCGCGAGAGTCGCTTCGACCGGCTTAAGGATTGCCGGAATGACAGAAAAATTGAGTTTATACACAGACACTAATTAAGTCAGGTTATGTTAGCTGAATGAATCTTTGGATTCTTTAATTATCCTGTCTACATCTTCCTTATCAAGTACCTCTTCTTTGAGAAGGGCTTCTGCGAGATTTACCAGGACTGTTTTGTTGGTATTTAAAATATCTTCTGCCTTTGATTCTGCATCCAATATTATCCGCTGAATTTCCTGGTCCATCAGCCATGCCAGGTCATCACTGTAGTGCTTGGGTGAGGCAAGCTCTCTTCCCAGAAAGGGATGTTCTTCGCCCCTGCCAAGACTTACGGGGCCAACCTTGTCGCTCATTCCCCACTGGGCAACCATCTTTTCAGCTAAAGACGATGCCTGCTTCAGATCATTCTGGGCACCAGTGCTCAGATCATTAAATATGATTTTTTCTGCCACTCTGCCGGCCAGTGCTACACTCAGCCTGTTCATTAAATATGACATGGGATAGTAATGCCTGTCTTCTTCCGGGAGCTGCTGAGTAACGCCCATAGCCATACCGCGGGGAATGATACTGACCTTGTGAATGGGGTCTGATCCCGGCAGTTCATGTGCCACAAGTGCATGACCTGCTTCATGATATGCGGTTATCTTTTTCTCAAGATCATTTACTGTGTCATCTCGTACAGCGCCCATCAGTATTTTGTCACGGGCTTCCTCAAAATCATCAGTTTCTATTTTATCCTTGTTTTTTCTGATAGCGTTAAGCGCTGCTTCATTGGCAAGGTTTTCAAGGTCAGCTCCGGACATGCCGGGTGTGCCCCGTGCTATCTTTTCCAGATCAACGGTATCCGACATCACTTTATTCTTAACGTGCACTTCAAGGATAAACTGACGGTCCTTTAATCCAGGATTATCAATAACAATATGACGATCAAAACGGCCGGGTCTGAGCAGGGCAGGATCAAGAACATCGGGTCTGTTTGTTGCAGCAATGACAATAACCTCGTCGTGCTGCTCAAAGCCATCAAGCTCGCTCAATAACTGATTAAGAGTCTGCTCTCTTTCATCATGGCCCCCGCCAAGGCCGGCTCCCCTTGTGCGGCCAATAGAGTCAATTTCATCAATGAAAATAATACTCGGGTGGGACTCCTTGGCCTTTTTAAACATGTCTCTGACACGTGATGCTCCAACACCTACAAACATCTCGATAAACTCGGATGCACTGATACTGTAAAAGGGGACTCCTGCTTCTCCGGCAGTTGCCCGTGCCAGAAGTGTTTTTCCCGTACCAGGGGGACCAATCAGAAGCACGCCCCTTGGGACCTTGGCCCCGAGCTTTTTAAACCTTTCAGGATCCTTCAGAAACTCAATGGTCTCTTTCATATCTTTTTTTACATTTTCCATCCCGGCCACATCCTCAAAAGTGACCTGGGGCTTTTGTACGTCATGGAGTTTGGCTTTACTTGCCCCGAACGAGAACAGGCCTCCGGGGCCGCCCTGAACTCCCTGTGCCCTCCGCATGATCAATACCCATATTCCTATGATCAGCACCCAGGGGAGAAGTCCCAGTATAAACTGCCAGAACGGAGACAAATCATCTGGCGATTCAATACTGACAATGACTCCTTTTTCATGTAATGCTGTTATGATATCATCACCCTGAAAAGAGGGCAGGTATGTTTTAAAATGTGTAACAGAAACAGGGGTA
>CAMYJJ010000073.1 GCA_947258735.1 Thermodesulfovibrionia bacterium
CGTCCAAATCAGGAAGAAATAATATCCAGTTTGTTAAACCGGCAGGATGTCTTTGCTGTCATGCCTACGGGCGGGGGGAAGTCGCTCTGCTACCAGCTGCCTGCCAAAATAATGGAGGGCACAACGGTTGTTATCAGTCCTCTCATTTCTTTGATGAAGGACCAGGTGGATGCTGCGCAGGAAAACGGTATCTCGGCTGCCTTTATAAACAGCTCGTTGATGCCGCAGGAGACTTCTCGGGTATTTAGCTCTCTGAGAAACAATTCTCTTGATATGCTGTACATTGCACCTGAACGTTTTGCCATGCCTGACTTTCTGAAGACATTACAGAATGTACCCATAGCGCTTTTTGCCATTGATGAAGCACACTGCATATCTGAGTGGGGCCATGACTTCAGACCGGATTATCTCAGTCTCTCACATATCACGGAATCCTTTCCGGGTATTCCGGTTGCAGCCTTTACTGCCACTGCCACTCAGAAGGTGCAGAACGATATTATCAGGAAGAGCGGACTCAGGTCTCCGTTTACGGTAAGGGCTTCATTTAACCGGCCCAATCTTTTCTATCGGGTAGAGAGTAAAAGGGAATTAAGGACACAGATTCTCAGAACTATAAAAAAATATCCCGGAGAACCCGGAATCATTTACCGTACTACCAGAGACTCTGTTACGGCCATGGCCGGTATGCTGCAGGACAACGGAATAAAGGCGCTGCCCTATCATGCAGGACTTGCACAGGAAGAACGCAAGGCAAACCAGGACGCCTTTAACAGGGATGAAGTGCATATCATTGTGGCTACGATCGCCTTTGGCATGGGCATTGACAAATCAAATGTGCGTTTTATTATCCATGCAGATCTGCCAAAAAATATCGAGGGGTATTATCAGGAAACAGGACGGTCGGGACGTGATGGTGAACCTGCGGAATGTATACTCTTTTTCGGAAGGGGAGATATCCCGAAAATAAGATATTTCATTGACAGGACAGAAGATCAAAGGGAACGGGAAGTTGCAAAGGAAAAACTGTATCAGGTAGTGAAGTATGCATCTCATAATGTCTGCAGACGCAGGCAGCTTCTCGAATATTTCGGTGAAGGGTATAAGGATGACAACTGCAAAACCTGCGACATCTGTACAGGGAACATTGAAAAAGTTGATGTCACCACTGATGCGCAGATACTCATGTCAGCCATATCAAGGACAGGCCAGCGTTTTGGTATCATGCATATAATTGAAATCGTGACCGGAGCCAATACAAAGCGGATCCGGGACCTGGGGCATGACAGGATCAAGACATACGGTGCCGGTAGAGACAGGGACAGACACCACTGGCGCTTTATAGTAGATGAGCTGCTCGCCCAGGAATTCATACATCAGGAAGGTGACAGGTATCCAGTAATAAAAATCACTGACAAGGGGAAAAAAGTCCTTTTTGGCGATGATAAGGTAAGCGCCCTGAAAAGAGAAGAACCCAAAAAGAAGGACCGCATTGATCAGGACAGTGAATTCATTGAATTTGATAAGGCCCTTTTTGAAAAACTCCGTGTACTGCGCAAGGGCCTTGCTGATCAGCAGCATGTGCCCCCCTTTATTATCTTCTCAGACAGGACCCTGCATGATATGTGCCGTCGCTTTCCCGTAACCCTGTCTGATATGGCAGAGATCATTGGTGTCGGAGCTGCCAAGCTTGAGCGCTATGGAACTGTATTCATGAAGGAAATAAAGGCATTTATGCAGAGTAAAACGTAAGGGGTCCCGGAGGCAAGAGTTATGAGGTATGCGTTAGCGGGGAAGGGTCCATCCCCCCATCTTTCCTAACAAAAAGCCTGTATAGTTGAAACTTGATCGGCTAAAGTTATAAAGTAATAGGTCGAGATCAATTGATCAGGATTACCCGATACGAAAAGCGAAACGAAACCATTTATAATGTTTGTCACATTGTAGGGACAATTCATGAATTGCCCCTACAGCTGATCGCTGACAGCCAATGGCTAAACTGGAGAGGTGTCCGAGCGGCTGAAGGAGCACGACTGGAAATCGTGTAGGCGTTCATAGCGTCTCGAGGGTTCAAATCCCTCCCTCTCCGCCACTGATGGAGTTAAGAGTCAGGAGTCAAGAGCATAGTATGAATTGTTATCTTACATAACTCTTGACTCTTTACTTGTAACTCTGAATTCGGTCAGGCCGTTGGGCCCTGTGCAACATAATGCTGTAAATCCCGCCAGGTCCGGAAGGAAGCAACGGTAAGCAGTTATTGTGTGTGCCGCAGGATCACCTGATGGCCTGGCCTTTAAAAAAAGAGAGTTAAGAGTCTAGAGTTAGGAGATAACATAGAGGAGCCGCTTTTATGATTATACCTTTTAACTCTACACTCGTAACTCCATACTCTAATCAATTATGAGCTATCTTGTTCTTGCACGTAAATGGCGTCCCCAGGGGTTTGGTGATCTTGTAGGTCAGGAGACGGTGGTCAGGACCTTTGAGAATGCTATCTCAAACGATAAAATTGTGCATGCCTATCTGTTCTCCGGTCCCAGGGGAGTGGGAAAGACATCCTCAGCAAGGATCCTAGCAAAGGCGCTGAATTGTGAAGAAAGGTCAGGAAGCGGTCCCTGCGGCAGATGCCAGAGTTGCCAGGCCATTACTGACAGCGCTTCTGTAGATGTCTTTGAAATTGACGGTGCTTCCAATAACAGCGTTGATGCGGTGAGGGAATTAAGAGAGACCGTGAAATACGCCCCTTCCGGAGGGAAATACAAGATATATATCATTGACGAAGTTCATATGCTGAGCACGTCTGCATTTAACGCCCTGCTGAAGACCCTGGAAGAACCACCCGGGCATGTCATTTTTATATTCGCGACCACAGAGCCAAAGAAGATCCCGTCCACTATTTTATCCAGGTGTCAGCACCATGCATTCCGCAGGATATCAAAAGGCAGTATTAAGGAACAGCTTAAGAAAATCACGAAAAAAGAAAAGATTGATATCAGTGACAGGGCGCTTGATATGATTGCCAGGGCTGCTGACGGCAGTATGCGGGATGCCCTGACACTGCTTGACCAGGCATATTCATTCAGTGATTCCATAACCGAGCAGGAACTGCAGAGCCTTCTCGGACTGCCGGAGATAGACATAATCCATAACCTTTCCAAGACCATTTTGAACGGCAATATTTCTGAAACACTGATGATCATCAAGGAAGTGACTGACAGGGGAAATGATCTGCGTCAATTGACAAAGGAGCTGGTTGAACATTTCAGAAATATAGCGATCGTAAAAGTGTCTGATGATGCCGGCGCACTTCTTGAGTTCTCAGAAGATGAGATTGAGAAATATACACAATATGCATCAAAAGTAACTATAGAACAGTTGACCTTGCTTTTATCCGAGCTGCTCAGACTCGAAGGAGAGGTCAGAAGTACGATCAATCCCAGATACACCCTTGAACTCGGCCTGTTAAGGACATCATTTATTAAGGGCATGACATCGATTGAAGATGTGGTAAAAATGATTTCCGGGCAGACTCTGCCCAGTGATACAGCGGAATCCCATGCTCCTGAAACGGACGCAGAGTCATTGAAAAAAAAAACAGTAGCGACTGATATTGCAGTTCCTCCCCCGGTTCAAGAATTTGACAAGGATGAGACATGGAAGCAGCTGATCAATAAGATAGATGCTGATGACCACCGGCTTGCCTGTAAGCTTTCAGAAGCCAAAGTCATTAATATGAACGAATCAGAACTTGCGATAGGATTTAACGGTGGGATGTCCGTTCTTGCCGACTCGATCGAGAAAAGCTCCAGCGTTATAAAAGCAAAACTACAGGAGATAAGTGGGCGGAACATGCGTATTAAAATATCATCCCTGCCAAGGCATAAGGCCGGTCCGGACATACAGCAGATAAAAAATGAGGTCTTTGCCGAACCCATTGTTCAGGACGCGATGAAGATTTTTAACAGTTCACTTATAAGGGTTAAGTCGCTAAAAGAAGAGGATAAAACGGATTAAGAACTGAAGGCACAGAGTGAGAATAGTTATTACCTTTGTTCTTTGTCCCTGATTTAAAGGAGGATATATGTCCAAGAAAATGATAGGAGACCTGATGAAGCAGGCCCAGAAGATGCAGCAGGAGATGGGCAAAATTCAGGAGGAGTCAAAGAAGAAAACCGTAGAGGCGTCTGCAGGAGGCGGCATGGTGGTCGCTGTTGCAAACGGGGCAATGGAAATCGTTTCCATAAAAATCGAGAAGGATGTGGTCAACCCTGATGACATCGAGATGCTGCAGGACCTGGTGGTTGCTGCTGTGAATGAGGCATTAAGAAGGGCACAGCAGATGGTCAGTGAGGATATGGGCAAGGTCACGGGCGGCATGAATATTCCGGGCCTTGGAAACATGTTCGGCGGATGAGTATCGGCGTTGTTGAAAACCTGATTCAGGAACTTACCAGACTTCCCGGTATCGGACGAAAGAGCGCACAGCGTCTGGCATTTTTTATTATGGGCATGCCTGATGATGAGGCGATATCCATGGCAAATGCCATAATAGCATTAAAGGAAAACGCCCGTTTCTGCAGGGACTGCTTTAATATAACGGAAGATGAAATCTGTTCCATTTGCAGCAATCCACACAGAAACAGGGAAAAGATATGTGTTGTTGAAGAGCCGAGCAACCTTATTGTTATTGAAAATACTAAGATATTTAACGGGTTGTATCACGTACTGCTAGGGGCCCTCTCCCCTATTGACGGGATAACTCCGGAAAGACTTAAAATTAATGAACTGGTTGAGCGGATCAAACAGGGCAGTGTGAAGGAAGTCATTATTGCTACCAATCCGAATACAAAAGGGGAAACCACTGCCCAATACATATCTCAGCTTCTCAAGCCAGCTGGTGTAAAAATCAGCAGAATAGCCTATGGACTGCCGATAGGCGGAGATATTGAGTTTGCTGATGAAGTGACGCTTTCGAAAGCGCTTGAGGGCAGAAATGAGATGTAGGGGGAATATGGCCCTGCGAGAGGGAATACGATGATAATCAGGAAAACATGTGTGGCTCTCAGTATCATGCTATTGATTTCCTGTGCAGGATTAATGATCAGTCCTGATGCAGAGCTCGCTTATGGGCAGGGACTAGTCCTGTTTAATCAGGGGGACTATGAACAGGCCATCCCACATTTCCAGAGGGCCTCAGAACTTGATGCCGATTATGCAAAGGCATATCTCTACCTTGGACGTTCATATCTGAATATCAGTCAATGGGTTGAGGCTATAGCACCCCTCCGGACCGCTTACCGTCTCTCTCCCGCGGAAACAAAAAAAGAAGCTGTCAATCTTCTGCTGGATGCTCTCGTGGGAGGAGCGCTTCAGGATATGAAGAAAGGTAACTTCAATCAATCCATTGGATATCTCAAAGAAGCACTTGATATGGAGCCCGGTTTGGATAAAGTAAAGAACGAGCTTGTCAGTGCGTTGATTGCATATGGCGGCAATCTGATCTCAGAAGGACACTTTACCGATGCAATAATCCAGTTTTCAGAAGCGGTTGAACTGGCTCCTGCAAACATTAACGCTTATAGGGGCCTTGCAGAGGCATTTATCAATAACGGTAATCTCTTTGATGCCATGAAGACCATTAACAGGGCCATCAACATTGCACCTTCTGAAGAAGAACGGTCTCTTTTGAGAGACCTGCTTAATTAATCAGAACCTGCTGTATAAAGGTGATCCGGCCAGGAACATATTAAACCTTGTTATGCGGGTTATCTGGATTCCCGATCAAGGGACCGCGGGAATGACGGATTCATTTTTTGCGTAATTAAGTCATTAATTGTGTTTACACATACTGTGAACACAAATCTGGACTCTTACATTTTATTTCAGGAAGCAGTTAAGACTGCCCTGATGATTTCCCTGTCAACATCATCATCTATCCGTACTTGTCCGATGGTCTCGGGAAGGATAAATGTTATTTTACCTGCTGTGACCTTTTTATCAATTTCCATGGCGCTTAACATGTCTGCCGGGTTAAGGCCATCAGGAATAAGTGAAGGCAGGTTATAGGAACCAATCAGATCCCTGATATGTGATGTATCTTCAGAATTGAATATGCCGGACTTCACCGCCAGCTCTGCTGCAGCACACATACCGATCGCAATGGCTTCCCCGTGAAGATATTTTTTATATCCTGTCACGGTTTCGATTGCATGTCCTATTGTATGGCCGAAATTGAGAATTGCCCTGAGACCGGATTCCTGTTCATCTTTTGATACTATATAAGCCTTAATTTCACAGGATCGTTTAATTATATGAATGATGCTGTCACCAAACGAGAGAATATCATCTTTGTTGGTCTTTAAATAATCAAAGAACTCCCTGTCGGCAATAATCCCGTACTTGATTACCTCTGCCATACCCGATTGAAACTCTTTATTGGGTAATGTTTTCAAAGTATCTATATCGATCATAACAAGAGATGGCTGATAAAAAGAGCCGATCATATTTTTCCCGAGCGGATGATTCACTCCGGTCTTGCCACCCACAGAACTGTCAACCTGTGACAAGAGCGTAGTGGGAACCTGTATAAACCTGATTCCCCGCATATATGTTGATGCAACAAACCCTGTGATATCTCCGATGACGCCGCCGCCCAGGGCTATAAGAAGGGAGCTTCTGTCAAACTTTGCCTTAAGCAGCTCACCATGGATAAAATAAGTCCAGAGCAGGTCCTTATATTCTTCGCCGTCCGGGATGAGGACTACTTCCGGATCATAATTGTATTCCCTTAATGATCTTAGAATGATGTCCCTGTACAGAGGGAATATTTTTTTGTTGCTGATGATAGCGACTTTGGAGGGCCTGAATTCCCTGATCCTGAGACCAAGTTTCTGTATTAACCTGCTGCCGATATCAATGTCATAACTTCTCTCTCCAAGGTCTACCCTGACGCGCTCTGCATTAAGTCCCAGTTTCTCAATAATGTCATGTGCCGTCTCCTGCGGGGTGATGTAATTCGTATCAATGGTGGTGTCGGCCTGCCGGTAAAGCTCTGTTCTTTCATCAAGCAGTTTATGTATCTCACGTAAGGGCTCTTCCACATCAAGGAGAGGCCTTGTCCCTCCTTCAAGCATGACCCTCTTCAGAATGATTTCAGGGTCTGCCTGTAACCAGACAAGGACCCCTCTTTTGCCGAGATTCGAAACATTTTTTTTATTCTTGATAACACCGCCGCCTGTTGCTATAACAACATCATGTAATTTCGATACTTCCTCTACCGTAGATTGCTCAAGTGAGCGGAAATAGTCCTCGCCTTTATTCTTAAAAATAAGTGAGATGGGGATACCTTCCCTCTCTTCAATCAGGGTGTCCGTATCAATAAATGTATAATTGAGCTGGCGGCCCAGTTCTCTGCCTACGGAGGTCTTGCCTGTGCCCATGAAGCCTGTAAGGACTATTTTCATAACCTTATGGTAGCAGTAGAAAGTAGCTGGTAGTCAGAAGTTAGGGGAAAAGCTCTCTCCCCCTCACTACCAACGACCAACTACCGGCTGCTGTTGTTAAAATTCGTTTAACTGTTTGAGGTATCCTCTGTAATTCCGTTTTATTTCTTTCATGCTGTCCCCGCCAAATTTATCAAGGAAAGCATCGGCGATCACTGTTGCTGCTACTGCCTCTCCGATTATGGATGCGGCAGGCACGGCACATGTGTCTGATCGTTCGTAAGCGGCCTTGAATTTTTTCTTTGATGTAATATCAACTGATGCGAGCGGGTTTTTAAGGGTAGGGATGGGTTTCATGGCTGCCCTTATGATGATAGGCATGCCGTTGCTCATGCCGCCCTCTATACCGCCAGCATTATTGGTTTTTCTATAAAACCCGCCCGACAGATGTTGAGTTTTAAGTTTTGAGTTTTGAGTTTTATAAAATATTTCGTCCATTGCTTCAGATCCCGGTCTTTGTGCGGCATCAAAGCCAAGCCCGAATTCTACTCCTTTAATGGCCTGAATCCCCATTATTGCATACGCAAGCTGTGCTTCCAGTTTCCTGTCCCACTGAGAGTAGCTGCCGAGCCCTGCAGGAACGCCTGTTACCGCAACTTCAAATATCCCCCCGAGCGTGTCACCATGTTTCATGGCGTTTTTTATTGTGTCCATAATCTTCTTTTCGAGTTTTTTATCAGGACAGCGTACAGGAGACTTTTCAGCCATGGCAAATAGTGTGCGCAAAGTTTTTTCTTCCCCCTGACTCCTGACTCCTGACCCCTGACTTTTAGCGCTGCCAATTTCAGTTACGTAACTCAAAATATCAATATCAAAGGCCGACAGGAGCTGCTTGGCAATCGCTCCTACGGCGACCCTTGCAGCAGTTTCCCGTGCACTTGAGCGCTCCAGAACATTCCTGATGTCCCGGTGATTATATTTAAGCGCTCCTGTGAGATCGGCATGTCCGGGCCTTGGTCGTGTAACTGTTTTGAGTTTCGAGTTTTGGGTTTTGGGTTTGGAATCAGCACTCATAATCTCTGTCCAGTTTTCCCAGTCTTTATTTTCGATCTGAAATGAAACAGGGGAACCAAGGGATTTTCCGTGTCTTACCCCTGACAATATGTTGGCTTTGTCCGTCTCTATTTTCATACGACCGCCCCTGCCAAAGCCTTTTTGCCGCCTTGCAAGCTCGTTATCTATATATTTTGAGGAGATGGGCAGGCCTGAAGGAAGCCCTTCAATTATGCCGATAAGTGCCCTGCCGTGTGACTCGCCTGCTGTGAGAAATCTGAGTTTAGACATGTAGGTATCCAATTATTAAATTAACAACACTATGTTATTAAAAAATATTTGTAAAGTAAAGGATAATCATGTGTTTCTATGTAATGAGCAAAGAGGTGCATAATAGTTTGATAAAATGTTGTTTGAAAGGAATACATCTTAATATGGAATATCCAGAAGATATTCTGCAGGTATTTGAAGAGAGATGAGAAGTCAGGGAACAAGGCGACATGTCAGCAAGACATCTCAACTAAACCTCAGTAATCGCCTAAAGAGACAAATGAAACAACTTTTTTTAATACAAACTTTCTTAATGCATATTCTTTTCAAATATTTTCTCTTCTGTTAAAATGTGCTATGCATACCGACATAATGTCCAAAAAACTTCCCCTGATTCAGGATGCCGATCTTAATGGAAAGGTCGTGCTCATACGGTTTGACCATAATGTCGTTAAAAAAGGCGTTATCAAAGACCCATTTAGAATTGAACGGACAATTGGCACCCTTTATCACATCATAGACCGGGGCGGCAGGCCCATACTGATGACTCATGTAGGAAGACCAAAGGACAAGAAAACAGGAAAAATCACCTGCAGCGAAAACGATTCCATACAACCCATCGTCGATTACCTGAAGCGTAAACTTCAAACTGATTTTTTCATTCCTGAGTGTACTATCGATCCTGAACTGGGGATATCAAGCCTCAGTAATTCAGTGTTTCGTGCTATCGGAGATATGAAGGACCGAAAAATAGGGGGAATCTACCTGCCCAATACCAGATGGTTCAGAGGAGAAGAAGATGAAGGGTTCTTCAGGGACAATCTTGCTGTCTATTTGTCAGACCTTGCAGATATTTATGTTAATGATGCATTCGGATCCTGGCAGCCCCATGTTTCGACATATGATATTACAAAGTTTATACCGTCCTATGCCGGTTTTCTCATGCAGCAGGACATAGAAAACCTCAACAGGGTGACCAACCTGGAACCGCCGTTTCTGGCAGTTGTCGCCGGATCAAAGTATGATACAAAAATAGGACCTCTGACAAAGATTTATGAGAAGGCCGACCATGTCATTCTGGGCGGTGTCTTATACAATGCATATCTTTGTGCAAAATATAATATATCTATAAAAGGTATCGCTGATGACGATATAAAGGCAGCCCGTAATCTGGTCAATAAAGACAGTAAACAGGGTAAAATTCTTGAAATGCCCTATATCATTGAGTCCGAGATGCTGGAAGAAAAGGCAGAAGGAAAGTACAGAACAGTGGCACTCAGTGATATGAAGAGTGGCGACAGCTATCAATATGTCCTTGATATTGATCCGAAATCATTTGAGGATAAGAAAGTTTTTGGGGCGATTTTAGACGCCAAAACTGTTTTTGTCAATGCTGTGATGGGGCTTACCCCGCAGTTCCCTGATGGTTCAGAAGCGCTTTACCGTGCATTAAGTAATAATGCTATCGGTAAAAAAATGTTTGGGGGCGGAGACACGCTGCAGGAATTTAAAAATCTGTGTCCCGGAACATATTTATCTGTGATTGACAATCCCCAATACTATTTCTTTACAGGCGGGGGAACGGTGCTAAAGGCAATTGAGCAGGGCAGCCCCTACGGACTTAAACCGGTGGAAGGCTTGATAGAAAATAAAGATAAGTCAGGAAGGGGCATCTAATATAATATGAAACATGGAGACCTGATTCACGACTGGATGATATCCTACCTTCAAAACAGGCTCAAACGGGATTATGATGATATCAAAGTCAATCGCGATGAAGACAGGGTGAATGAGTTTAATGGACAGTATCCTGATCTTATACTTGAAAATCATGGTCTTGTACTTGCTGTCATGGAGGTAGAAACTGAACAGACCATTTCAGTGGAAAAAGCTGAGGAATGGAAAATAATGGCCGGACTGGGTGCTAAATTAATATTAATGGTACCAAAGATGTTAAAGCCAAAGGTGCTGGACATATTATGGAAAAATGGGATGGCAGATAAAGCCTCTGTTGGCAGTTATGAAATGAATGTGCAGATGCCCTGAGCTTTTTACACTGTCATACGAATAACTTTACCGACTTCGGTTTCTTTCTTGCCATAGGCAGAGGTTAATAAATCCACCAGCGAAGGTTCTTCTTTAGCAGGAACATCTTTTGATGGACCGGGTTCTTCATCTACTGCAGACGTATAGCCAATATCCGGCGGAGCTATCAATTTCTCTTCTTTGCCCCTTATTGCTTTCCCCTGGTATGCATCTTTGAGCATTTGCATATCAATGTTCTGCCCGCTCACAGGCTCAATTATTTTTTCCGCAGGCAGTTCAACGGGTTGCTGTCCTGAAATCTCAATTTTGTCATTGTTCTTCAAATCACCATTAATCCCCGGCTCTGCAGTTGATGGCGATTCGCTGTCGCTTGTTTTATTATCTTTTTTTCGGAAGTTTTCCAGGTTTGAAACTTTGTTTGAAATCTCATGTATCATATCGTTGACTCCAAAGCCCTATGTTTATGTTAACTATGTTTACAGTTATCTTATCGGATAAAAACTCACAAAACTTTAGGTATTAATAATTTATCCCCTAACCACCTTTATTCAATGAATTATTTTTGTTACATCATGTTGTAAATTTAATTATCAATATTGTCAGAGAAGGGGTTTATTAATTATCTTAACGCTGCATCGCCAATGTACATATTAAGTCTTATGGTGCAATGCCGATATTAATCATATGACTACAGGCACGGCAAAGCAGACAAAGGCATGTGAGCACTGCAAAAAAGAAATTAATATCAAATATGATGTATGTCCTCTCTGCGGCGGCCATCAGCATGAAACCCATAATAATATAAATCCCGAATGCCCGCGCTGCGGGGTAGAGCTTCAGTTATTTATGAGCGATGAAGAAGAATATGACATATGCCCTGAATGCGGTGGCATGTGGCTGGACAAAGATGAGTTTTACCGGGC
>CAMYJJ010000074.1 GCA_947258735.1 Thermodesulfovibrionia bacterium
AATCCACGCACCCCAGGTAGAAGTCGCAGCATCCCAAACCGATACCTGAACCTGACCTTGATCTAAACCATCTGAATAATAGTTAAACCAGTTCTGAAAACGCAGATGAATCTCCTCGTCACCTACGACATCAGGTAATGTCTTTGTCGGACTTACTAAGCGACTGTCTGCAGTTTCCCCATAATTACCACTCAGTGTTGTGCCAACACATTGAGTAGAATCATTAAAACAACCAGTTGGTCCCGCTGTCGGTGTACCCACCTGCCAGACTCCTCGGTCTGTGCCCCAATCACCCCAGCCCGCTTCAAAGTCCTCACTTGTAACTGCCGGTATCTTGGTTATAATCTGTACATCATCAATATACCAGCCTGTGCTGTAATCAGACGTAAAACTATTGTTATCCGGAGTCGCAACATGGTAAAAGGCTACGCGAACCGTCAGACCCGCATAAACTGTTAAATCCACATCCTTAAGTGACCAATCAGACCATGAATCTGACACAGAAGTGCCTTCATCAATCCACGCACCCCAGGTAGAAGTCGCAGCATCCCAAACCGATACCTGAACCTGACCTTGATCTAAACCATCTGAATAATAGTTAAACCAGTTCTGAAAACGCAGATGAATCTCCTCGTCAATTGATAATGTGGGAATTACAATTGGAGGGCTGATAAGACGACTGTCTGTGTTAGGACCATAGTTTCCACTCAAGTTTGTCCCGACACATGTTGTGCTGCTCGGATTATTAGTCTGATTACAATCCAAGGGACCGACCAAAGAAGGCGTGCCCACCTGCCAAACACCATTATCGGCACTCCATCCACAGAAATTTCCAGGATCGCTACACTCAAAGTCCTCATCAAATATTATCTGGGCCTGTACAGGCAACACAGCAAAAACAAAAATCAACATCAACACCATTAAACCTATTCCTGTTTTCTTTAATGCCATTATCTTTCTCATAATACCCTCCCTTTTTTACAACTGTTTATATTTATAAATAAAATGTTTTCATTCACCATTGACATCCCTTCATCTGCTTTTTAAAATACAAATAGCCCGTTAAAGTAATGGATTGGCGTCTGTCACTTTTTTGAGGCTGCCCCTCCCCTGCACGGGAGGGGTTTTTTATTTCAACTGGATATAGATCTCCCCTTTAATATTTTACTGCCTGGAATTCATTACTAGCTTGAAAGATTAAATCCAACTTTACTACCCCCCTGCAGTTAAAACTCAGTTATAAAAAGAAGAATATTTTATCTATTTAATGAAATGTATTTAAAATAATACAACTAAGATGAAATAAATTTAACACATTGGCATATTACTGTCAATAAAAAAACACATATTAATTGCTATGTTGCGCACCTACACAAGTATATATTCTGTATATGACCATGATCTGATTCTTATTCAGGGCCAGTATAACGACAACTTTGAATCTCGGACTGACCCACTTCACTTTCAACTAATTCAGGATAAACATGACCAACAAAAAATCCCATTGAAACCTTAAAACGAACATAACGAGTTTGTTCCTTATCCAGAGTAAGAGAAAGAGTTCTTTTCACTTCAGTAGATGTTCTGATCTCATAGTTACCCGGCGCCAAATCAACATAAAAGAATCCTTTAGCAACTGATTTCCCGACTTCTTCATCGTTGATATAAATTCTTGGTTTTAAAGCAGCGCCTACGATGGCTGTACGGTATAAATAAATTCTACCTTTTTCAGTGGTCACTTCAGGCATGGAACTTTGGTACTCCGAAAATTTCGGGCCTGATGTAGCACAGCTAAACAAAGCGAATACCATTATTACAATAAGAAATAACTTAAATACTTTCATTTTCTCCTCCTTATCGTTATCACGGATTTATTACTTCAATCGGAAGTTCTTTTGGCGATGACAGTGGTGAATACGTCTTTTCTACCGGTAAATAAAAGCCAATGAGATTATAGTCTGATACTACAATGTAGGCTTCAAAAATATTTGAAGCTTCAACTGTCAGAATCTGATCATCTGTACTATACACATCACCATTCTCAATACTGCCCACATAATCCCATTTAGTTTCTTTTTTAAGCTTTCTGCTGTATCCAGTACCGAGACGTACATCGACATCATCAAGTAATTTCCATGCACTTATTGCAGGTTGCATATTCAGATGAGCAGGGGTTTGCTTTACGTGGACAACATCAAAAGCACATCCAACAATAAGAACAATAATAAAACAACATATCAGTGGAATCAGTTTACTTAACATTAATTGCCTCCTTCCTTTGGTTTACTTTAATAAAGCAGCCCATCACCTTAATCTCCAATATTGACTGATAACGGTTTTTATTAAAAAATATACCCAACACTCAGGTTAATCCCATCAAAGCGAATGGCCCCATCGGTATCCTCTAGCTCTGTCCATGTTACCCTGTATAATGATTTAATGAGAAAATGATCTGAAGCGTCCCAACGGACTCCAGCACCGAGGTTGTAAGAGAAATCTGTCTCTTGAAAGGTGAGACCTGTATTATAATCGCCTCTAAATGCAATAAATCCAACACCGCCAGTTACCATCGGAGTGACGTTATCTTTCAATATATTGATGTCAATATTGGCATTCCAACCTATAAGTGTAGTGTCTCCCCTTAATGTTCCGCCAAATCCCCTTGCCATGATATCCGTGGACCCAAAGAACATATCAGTATTTAAGTTAATATGATCATTAACATTGGTTCCGACACCAAATCCACCTACAATTGTGTCATCTAAATCTAGTGATATTCCGAAACCAATGGCTGTATCACCACCCATAGACTGTCCAAAAGCAAAGACCTCACCCCTACCTGTACGGTTCCACTCTTCTGCACTGCATATACCAGGTGTAATGACAAAAGCCAGTATACTAAATAAAATAATGGCAAAAAAATTCGCGGTGTGAATGTTCTCTTTCATCTGCCTCTCCTTCAAAAAGTTATTAGAACCTATCTAAAAATCACCTTTCATGAACAATCAACAAGTTACTGTCATTCCCGCGAAGAGGCTTTGTCATAATATGTAAAACGTGCATAATGTAATTCTGATTTCATTGCAGAATCTCTTATTATTAACATGTTGCATATCCTGAGATCCTGAAACAAGTTCAGGATGACATTTATGACACAGCCTGGAAGGCGGGAATCCAGTATTTTCAAGGTCTTCTGGATGCCCAATTACTACATGCGGGCATGATAATTTATGCTCCTTTAATTTTAAGATAAGATCTAATTAAAGTGGCCTGAACATCTTTGATGACATATTAACTAATCGATACAAGAAAGCAGGAATTAACCATTAAAACCACCCCCTGCGGTTATAAATTTGGGTATGCAAAAAAAAGATTTAAATTATATTAGAATAAGTTCTAAAATCCCACCAGTAAGATGCAATAAAATAACACGAATGAATATGACTGTCAATAATAAAATGCTTGTTTTTGTGTTAGCAGGCAATACAAGTATAATGGAGATGTATCATCAGATAAATAATCAATAGGGGGATTACAATATGAAATTTCTTAAAAAATATTCTGTTTTTTTATGTTTAGCACTCATCATAATTTCCTGCGGTACAACAGAAGAAGATAATAAACCACAGTCTGACAATCCCGGCACGATGAATGTATTTGTTAATGAAATCGAGCTGGAGAATTATATAAAAGAACATTTTGCTTCAGCAGTTGTTGAAACGTCATTTGATATGGCGAGGGCAGAAGCTGACGATACTGCTGAACCCGGAGACAGCGGTGACGGGCAGGGTAATTCAGATGGGTCACAGCAATACTCTGACACAAACGTGCAGGAGTCCGGTGTCGATGAATCAGACAAGATAAAAACAGATGGAAATATTCTGTACGTGGCCCAGGACCAGAAAGTCAAGATAATTAAACTTGCAACTGATAAAGGTATGAGCTTGGTTGCAGAGGTTGCCATAGGGGAGAATATTGACTCTCTATATCTTTATAAATCTGTGCTTGTTGTAATATACCGTCCATTCGGAGACGAAAACAATTATTGGTGTGGAGCTACGTCCGGACCTCTTTCTGCAGTTTCATTAAGCATGCCCTGCCGGTATGATCAGAATCGTACAGGGGTCCTCATTATCGATGTTCATGATCCTTCCAGACCGGAACGCATCAGGAATCTTGTCTTTGACGGATCACTGGTTTCTTCCCGTCGTATTAATGGCATGCTGCATCTAATAAGCAGGTATATTCCAGCCCTTTCGTACCTTGAGTATTACTATGACAAAACACAGGACGCAATGAGTGATGTTGTCAAACGCAACCTTGCTGCTCTTGAAGACATACCGTTAAATGAACTGCTCCCGTCTTTTGAGCTGCTTGATAATGACGGCAATATTATTGATTCCGGACTGCTCGTGCCTTCTGAGGATTTCATGAGACCGGGTAATCCGCAGGGGGCAAAAGTGGTGAGCATAGTATCTCTGGATTTAGACAATCCTCATGACAATCATGATGCTGTAGGCGCAGTCCTTGACGCAAGGCATGTTTATTCATCAACAACCTCGCTTTATCTGGCAACGGAAACATGGAACTATAATATTTCTGATGAAAATAGTATAAGCGCTGTTCAGACATCCATCCATAAATTTGATCTCTCAGGAGATAATGTATCATTTTCAGGTAGCGGGCGTGTTCCGGGATCGATCCTTAACCAGTTTTCTTTTGGAGAATATAAGAACGTATTGCGTGTTGCTACATCTACCTGGAACTGGAGCAGTGACACCAGAGGTGTTACGAACAGCGTTTATTGCCTGAGTGAAATCGATAAAAGGCTTACGATCACAGGCAGGCTCGAAGACCTGGCTCCGGGTGAGCACCTGTATGCAGCACGATTTATGGGAGATCGCGGCTTCCTTGTCACTTTTGTAAAGGTTGATCCCCTCTTTACACTGGACCTGTCTGATCCTGCCAACCCTGAACTCATCGGGGAACTGAAAGTTCCGGGATATTCAGATTATATACATCCTCTGGAAGACAACCATCTACTGACGATCGGCAAGGACGCCATTCCTTATGAGTCATGGTCATACTACCAGGGCCTTCAGCTGTCCATATTTGATGTCAGTGATTTTGAAAGCCCGGTTTTAATTCATCAGGAAAAAATAGGTGATCGAGGCAGTGAATCAGAAGCTCTCCACATTCATAAGGCTTTTACTTATTGGACTGATAAAGATCTCCTTGCCATTCCCGTGGACCTTTATGAACATAAGGCAGAACCTCAGGCACCATGGGATCGCGGCACCCACATGTTTTCAGGATTATATGTGTATAAGGTCACCAGCAATGACGGTTTCTCATTTCTCGGAAGAATATCAACATCCAATATCACATCGCAATATGACAGATATCACTCATGGACAAGGGGACTGTTTGTTGAGGACAATGTATATGCGATCACGTCTGATTCGGTCCAATCAGCAGATATCGATGATATGGAAAATACTGTAGCACTGTTACGTATTAATTAAAGTCAATCGAAGGATTGAGGTTAATCAGGATGCTTTTCTTTTCTTTAAGAAACGCCTTAACCCAATAGTTGCTCCTCCTGTTATAAACAGGGCGGAACTTATCGGTTCCGGGACTACAGGTGGATTGCTTCCACCGTTAGGGCGGACTATGAAGTCAAGTTTGTCCTCACTGTTAAATTCATGAAAGCCAAGTGCATTATTATATGCATAAAGCTCGATTTTCTCTCTTTTTCCATGCTCTTCTTTTTCATGCCTTTCTCTCCAATGTCCATCTCTATCATCGCTGTCACTGTCGCTGTCATCACTGTCGCCGGAATCGCTATCATTGTCAAAACGGTCATTCCCGCCCTTGACATAGAAATTACCCCACACCGGATCAAGAGCAGTATCAAAACTATATATCACTGAACTTCCTCCGTCATCAAACTTCATTCCATAAAATGACTGAGACAGCTGCTGATTCCCTGCTTTTTTCCATGTTTTGGGTCCTTCTATGGATGCGTGTTTCCCGTTAATACGGACATTTGAAATATCAGCATATTGTGCAGTATCAGACAGTTCAAGAATAAAATGAGAAATGTCTTTTTTTGATACCGATAGATTGTATTCGTAGTGCCATAACATGGAGGTGAAGTCGTAGCTGATGTCCCATGAAATATTAAATGAATATGGCCAGTTCCCGCTCAGTCCTCCTTCAGATTGATCAGGATCATAATCCGGAGAATGGGAAAAAGTCCTTTGATCATGCAGGTCTTCAAACTGAACACTTTCACCATACAAACCAGCATGTGTTGACGTGACTATACACAGAATTAACACAAACAGTATAAGAATTAATTTTTTCATTTTATCACCATAGACGTATATTTCAAGTTATAAATCTCACACGTTTTAAAATTTTCACTGCAGAAGAAAATAGTTTTCTCAATATCCTGACTGCTCATGGAGCTGCAGTAACATTCTTCAAAGGGCTCCCGTAAAAAAGGACATACTTTTTTTCGGGTCCGGGTCAGCTGGACATACATCTGTACTCCTTTCGGCTACATGTTCAGATATCTAAAATGCAATGTACATGCCAGGAAGAATAATTTGAAATCTGGATTATTAAACAGGAGGTTAGGTGTGCAGAAAAAAATATGCGTTATGTGTCTTCAATTCGATTGGCACATAAACAAATGTGCCATGTCTCATTATTTATGAACTTGTCGATCAAACATTCATGACGGGAAATAACGCTATTGATATGTTAGATTATCCCTGTAATTATGTTTATAGGACATTTCGGTATCGGCTTTGCTGCAAAGAGGATAGCCCCAAAGACTTCACTTGGCACTTTTTTTATAGCATCACAGTTCATTGATCTTCTCTGGCCTGTTCTGGTCCTATTTGGAATTGAGCAGGTAAAGATAGATCCGGGAAACACAGTTGTCACACCACTTGAGTTCAGTTACTATCCTTATTCCCACAGTCTTCTTACCGTGCTGGTCTGGTCACTGCTTATTGGCATTACCTATTTTATTGTAAAACGGAATAAGGCTGTATCCATATATCTTGGAGCGCTTGTGTTAAGTCACTGGTTGTTTGACCTGATCGTTCATCGTCCTGATCTGCCGCTGGTCCCCTGGCAGGAGACAAAGACAGGGTTGGGTTTGTGGAACTCATTGGCAGGAACCATATTTGTAGAGGGGCTGATATTTACAGCAGGAGTATTTTTGTATTTCAAAACTACGAGAGCAGCAAACAAAAAGGGTAATTATGGTCTTTGGGGACTCGTGCTTTTTTTCGTGGTCATTTATTTTTCTAACCTCTTTGGCCCTCTTCCGCCATCAACTGAAGATATAGCTTATTCAGGGCTTCTTCAATGGATTTTCGTTGTATGGGCATATTGGGTAGACCGGAACAGAAAATTGGCAATTTAAGTAAGTCACCCAGCAGAAAGAAGACTGATCAATATCTGTCATCCTGAACTTGTTTCAGGATCTAACCCTTTTACAAACAATGCAAATATGAGATTCTGAATCAAGTTCAGAATGACATCTTATTTATAAAATATTATTTTTTGTTTAAAAAGATCCTGATAATAATGATATACCCTGCTGCTGCAAAGGGAATGGAAAGCAGCTGGCCCATGGTTAAGGGGAATGACGAAGTGAGGGTCTGATATTCCTTGAAATACTCTACAAAGAACCTGAGAGTAAAATATCCTGCAAGTAATATCCCGACCATCAAACCCTCCGGGCGGTCCTCACCGAGTTTACGATCAGTCAGGTAAAGCACAAGAAATACCATAATGGCCATGGCAGCTTCATATAACTGGGAAGGATGCCGGGCCGTGGGAGGCAGTCCCATCATTCGGTCATATCGCGAAAAGACAATGGCCCAGGGAACATCAGTCGCCCTTCCCACTATTTCAGAATTGAAAAAGTTGCCTATTCGTACGAGAGTTGCTCCCACAGTAACAGACATGGAGAACCGGTCACATGCCTCTATCATTGTCATTCCATATCTCCGGGAGTATGTCCATAATGCCAGTAGAATTCCTACGGCCGCCCCGTGGCTTGCCAGTCCTCCCTTCCAGACGTATAAGATCTGCAAAGGGTCCTGGAAAAACCTGTCCGGTTCATAAAACAGAACATGCCCAAGACGTGACCCTATGACAATACCAGCTACCACCATCCACAAAAATGCATATGCATCATTTTCATCACGGCCGCTTCTTACTATCTGTTTATACCAGATATAAAAGCCGATCAGTATCGTAAGAGAAAATAACATACCATAATACCTGAGCTGCAGAGGCCCGATTTCAAAGATAACAGGACTTAGATTATGTGTCCATACAGGATGTGAAATGATCTCAGATGAATTCATTAATTATAGGATAAAACGGCGAGATGATAACTGCCTTTTTGTGACTATTATATACAACAGCCTTTTAATACTTCCTCAACTGCAGGAATGGTCGCTTTGACCTTGACAGGCTTGTCTGATAATTGAATGGCATTGTCAGGGTCCTTCAGACCATGTCCGGTAAGCGTACAGACAACCCTGTCCCCCTTATTAAAAAATCCTTCATTGGACAGTTTTATGACACCTGCCAGAGATGCCGCTGATGCAGGCTCACAGAACACACCTTCCTTTGATGCTATAAACTTGTAGGCTGATAAGATTTCATCGTCGCTCACTGCATCAATGCGTCCGCCTGATTCGTCTTTCGCTGCGACAGCGCCTTTCCAGCTGGCTGGATTTCCAATCCTGATTGCGGTAGCGACCGTTTCAGGGTTTGAAACAGGCGCGTCATTTACAATGGGAGCAGCTCCGGCTGCCTGGAATCCAAGCATGACCGGCAATGAATCAATTTTTCCCTTATCGTTATATTCCTTATATCCCTTCCAGTAGGCAGTTATGTTCCCGGCATTGCCAACAGGCAGTACATGATAATCAGGAGCATTGCCCAGCTGATCACAGACCTCAAAAGCTGCTGTTTTCTGGCCCTCTATACGATACGGATTTATGGAGTTGACCATTGCAAATTTATGCTTTTCAACAAGCTCCTTGACAATTCTCAAGGCATCATCAAAATTGCCGTCAATCTGCACAACCATGGCTCCGTGTATCATTGCCTGTGCTAATTTACCCATTGCTATCTTACCTTCAGGAATTATTACGATGGCGCCGATTTTCGCCCTGGCAGAATACGCAGCAGCAGATGCAGAGGTATTGCCGGTGGAGGCACAGATAACGGCCCGGGAACCCTCTTCCACTGCCTTGGAGATGGCCATGGTCATGCCGCGGTCCTTGAATGAACCGCTGGGGTTGGCACCTTCAAATTTAAAGTACAGATCAATATCTGCCTGGACCACATCAGATGCATGATAAGCCCTGATGAGAGGCGTATTGCCTTCATTAAGTGTGATAACCGGCGTGGTATCTGTTACAGGCAGATAGTCTCTGTATTGTTCAATAAGGCCTTTCCATAATCCCATATTATTCGAGTATGTCACCTTCCACAAGTTCAACATCCACTCCCTGCTGTTTCAGCGACTCTATTCCCTTATTAACATTTTCATCTTCACCTTCAACCTCAAGGATCATCTCTCCTACGGTCTCTGTTACACGGGCCCTTCTTATGTTTGGTATGACATCAAATTTACGGGCCATGGTAAAAATCACCGGCTCTTTTATTAAGTCCTGCGGAAATGTCAGTTTAACCCTCTTCTTCATATCATTCCCCCTCGTTCAATATAAATATTATTTGAGATCAGAGTACAATCTGTAACAGGTATCAATTAACAGCCTCCTGCTATGGCCGGGACTATAGACACTTCATCGCCGTCTTTTACTTCTGTTTCCTCATTTTTCATAAACCTTACATCTTCCTCATTAACATAGATATTCACAAACCTCCGTAACTTTCCCCCTTCAGACACTCTCTCTCCAAGCCCCGGATATTTTTGATCCAGGTTGTTGATCAGAGCAATAATAGTCCCTGCGTCTCCTTCTACTTCTTCCTTGCCCTGTGTGAGCCTCTGAAGAGGCACAGGTATTTTCACGGTAACTGCCATATATAAGCCTCCTTTGAAAATCGTTATTTGTTACTCGTTACTCGTTACTCGTTATTCGTTATTAGTTGTACATTACTGATTATTAATTGAACATTATAATTTTCATTAACAATTAACGTTTAACTAATAACGATTAACTTATTATTAAGCTCTTATTTTTTTCAGTATCTCCTCAAATGACTTCATGTTTGGATCAATATGATGAGGTTCAACAGTGTGACCCACAATGGCCTCTTTTGTCTTCAGACCGTTGCCGGTTATGCTCAGGACGGTAACCGCATCTCTGTCGATATGACCGCTTTCAATCAGTTTCATGGCAGATGCCAGGGTAACACCACCGGCTGTTTCTGCAAAAATGCCCTCGGTCCTTGCCATCAGCTTTATTGCACTTATTATCTCTTCATCAGACACATCAGCACCAAACCCTCCGGTGTCCTTGATAACCTTCGTAGCATAAAAACCGTCAGCAGGATTTCCAATGGCAAGCGACTTGGCAATCGTATCCGGTTTAACAGGTTTAATTACATCCACATCATCCTTAATTGCCTTTACAATAGGAGAGCATCCGGTTGCCTGTGCAGAAAAAACCTTGGTATTCAGATCGTCAATCAGCCCGATCTCCTTCATCTCCTTGAAGCTCTTCCAGATTTTTGTCAGCAATGAACCACTTGCACACGGAACAACCACCGCATCAGGCGCCTTCCATCCCAACTGTTCAACAATCTCATACCCCTGTGTCTTGGAACCTTCAGCATAAAACGGCCTGATATTAATGTTTACAAAAGCCCAGTTGTATTTATTGGCAACCTCACTGCAGAGCCTGTTCACATCATCGTAATTACCGTCCACCGCTATGAGGTTCGGCTCATAAGCGAGTGATGCGATAATCTTGCTCTTTTCAAGGCTGGCAGGAATAAAAATAAACCTCTTAAACCCTCCGGCGGCGCCATGTGCTGATACCGAGTGAGCGAGGTTTCCCGTAGAAGCGCAGGCAACCGTATCAAAGCCGAACTCCTTGGCCTTTGAGAGTGCTATGGCAACAACCCTGTCCTTAAAGGAAAGCGTGGGATGCGTAACCGTATCATCCTTTATGTAAAGCTCCTTCATGCCAAGGTGACGGGCAAGCTTGTCCGCCCTGACCAGAGGGGTAAAACCTGAGTGCAGGCCGCTGGTAGGTTCCCCGTCAATAGGCAGCAGTTCCTTGTATCTCCACAGGTTGTGCTGACGGGATTCGATCAATTCCCTGGTCATGACCTTTTTTATGGACGCGATATCGTACAGAACCTCTAAAGGTCCAAAACAGAATTCACAAACATAAACAGGATCAACAGGGTATTCCCGTCCGCATTCCCTGCATTTCAATCCTTTTACATAACCCATTTAAAAATTATCCTCCAAACTAAATTAACGTTAATTGTTAGTTGTTAATAGTTATTTGTTATTAACTTTCTCAATTTACGATTAACGAATAACTAGTAACGATTTCATATCGAACAATACTCTTCAGGTGAATCTTTAAGTTCCGTGATAGTCGGATTTTTGCCGCACATGGCACAGTCATCATTTTTCGGGATCTTCACTTTTCTGAAGTTTACCCCCAGGGCAT
>CAMYJJ010000075.1 GCA_947258735.1 Thermodesulfovibrionia bacterium
TTCATGTCTGGTTTTTGCATCCTCGAAACTCTTCTTTATGAATCTCAGGGTTGCATTTGCCGTTTGCTCCTCCTGATCGGCTGCAGTCAATTTATCGAGAACAATGTCGTATGTGCTTAGTGAATAAGAAGAGGTATCGGTGCGCGGGCGGTCATGTCCGGTTTCGAATATCCTGAGCAGGGTTTCTTCTTCTTTTTTTAAAGATACATTCCTGTTGAACGATGTGATGAGACGCTGATAAACGGCCTCAAGATTCCGGAGCGCCGTATTGCTTTCCTGTATTTCATTCAGCGGCATGCCGGGCTTCCGGTCTGCACGGCCCTTCTCGGCCGCTTCAGAAGCTTTTAATAATGCCCTGATATCCTTTAATCTGTCCTGCACCTGGGACATCGAGACTGTATCAGGCGAGACCGTTTCCTGAATTATTAATGTTGATCCATTCTCCTGCGCGCAAACAGGAGCAGGAGAGATCAGGATAAAGGCGGTCAGAGACAGTGCAGCTATTAAAATGCAAAGAAGACGTTGGTGGTCTGTCTGTTTCATAATAAATATTGTATCAAACGTACAATTAATCCTCATTGGTTATTCAGGGAAACTCAATAATACATTACTCTATCAGAATTCTCTGCTGTGCGGAAACAAAAAGAACATCATTCAGGTCCGGATGATGTAAATAAAATTCACTGCCTTTTTCTTTAAGGCCTTCATCAGTAAACCCGAAAATAACAAGATCTGCCCTGGATGAACGCGTTTGTACAAGCCGTTCATAACCGTAGGAACATGATCGCGCCCAGGATCGTACTTATGCCTGCTAAAAAAACCGGTGCGGTACCGAATCCAAGGCCTCTTTTTTCATAGTTCTCCGCCGGCCCGCCAGATTGCGGCGAAGACACAGACGAGGAGCTTTTATGATTGGCATCAGAATTAATCATGGCCGATTTTTGGTAATAAGCATATCACATAAATCATTGCAGCGCGTATCCTCCTTAAATCCATTTCCTCTTTTTGAATACCCAGAATTCAACAAAAGCAATCCCTACCAGCAAGAGGGTCACGATCGCAAACGCTATTTTGCTTTCCGTGCCCGGGATACCTCCTACGTTTATTCCAAGAAGCCCGGTCAGGAGTCCGAGCGGAAGGAATATCGCAGCCACGATCGACAGGATATACATGGTTTTGTTCATCTGCTCTGATAAGCGGCTGTTCAGTTCTTCCTGTGTAATGGCGGCACGGTCGCGCGCTGAATCAATATCATCAATAAACCGGGCAGTCCGCTCCGCAACTTCCCGGATGTGTACTCTGTCAATATCGCTTAACCAGGAAAGACGTTCATTCTGCAGTCTTGCCAGCACATCGCGTTGGGGGGCCATGTACCGCCTCAGGCTTATGGATTGCCGCCGAACATTCGCAAGTTTAGGGCGCAGTTCATAGCTTTCCGCAGTCAGGATCGTTTCTTCCAGTTCATCAACCGCATCGTCGATGTCAGCAACTACATCAGCCATGCGGTCCACCAGCTTGTTTGCCGTCATAACAAGAAAGCCTGCCGGAGATGAAGGCCCTTTGCCGCCTGCAATACTCTGATGAACATCATTAACAGCCATTACCCTCCGGTGCCGCATGCTGATAATGCGATGTTCATCAAACCACATGCGGAGCGTAACCATATCCTCGGGATCTGCACCGGGGTTGCAGTTTACGCCGCGAAGAATTAAAAGAAGGGTATTGGCGGACGTAACGATCCTGGGGCGGCTTTCTTCCTCCAGCAGGGCTTCACACAGGACAGGATCAATACCGCTCTTTTCAGAGAGCCATTTCTGGACCCTGTCGTCTTTATAATCGAGGTGAAGCCAGAGTATCCCCTGTTCCGGCGTCCATTTTTTTATCTGTTCCCATTCTACAGGGGTCCCGTCTCCCTTACCGTTTAATATATACGAAAAAACAAGTCCGTCATCTTCACTCATACGAAGTTCTCCTTTCCTGTTACGTATTGTTTATGTATTACGAAAACCAGGCAGCTCCCTGAAAAAAGATTTGTATTGCCATATATTATCCAGCTTTCTTTTTAAGCGCACGCTCATTGAAACGAACTTCTCATCGAGGTCCGACCTTGATAGCGCAATCAGCAATAGCATAGCTCTTCAGCCTGTTGCTTGAGCTGTGAAGCTCTTCTGTCGGTTATTGAAAGGAGTTTCCTGATTGAGGCGGGATCCATTTTTGCCAGGTCCTTCATGAGAACCATGTCCTGCTCAATCAGTTTACGCACCTGTTGTGCACTTAACCCGGAAAGAACGGTCACAGGATACAATTTGGACTCTTCAATCATGTTTTCGAGGCTGTTTTTGGCAGGATACCCCCAGCTTACAATATTCATCCCGCTGCATTCCGCAAACTGAATGGCATCGTCTGTAAAACGCGTATTTGTCACCAGCCAGCCGTTTATCTGCTTATCAGGATACTGTTTCTGCATTGCGGCTCTGAGGTCCTGATGACGGGCATGAACGTACAGTGCGGTCTTGACATCATGGGCACCCTCTGAACGGTTATGGAACTTGCATTCCACAAGGAGGAGCTCTTCATTATTCTCAGCAAGCACATCGACTTCATGGTTCACGCATTTTCCTTCAAGAATTGCACCGACGTCTACATTATATTCCCTTGATCTGAGTAGTTCTCCCACAAATTTCTCAAAGGGATATCCTGATGGTCCTATTCTGAGCAGAGCTTCCTTTAGTGAATACCTGAGAACCGATGCCCGGTTGTATTTTTTCAGCAGCCTATGAGCAAGCCTGTATATTTTTCTTGTACTCATATGCGGTTTTATTTGAGACAGGATCTCGTTAACCACTTCCCGGGCATCCTCCTTTTCAGCCCCTGCGTTTATCAGGGAGTTAAGCAGTTTCTTTTCATTGAAGTCTTCAATCTGCCCGGTGGCTTTTTTTATCTTTACGCGCATTTGATTTTACTCACTTCGTACATATTATACGTTATCGAGGTCCGACCTCGATAATTTCTTTGCAGGTGCTATAATGTTGCGTAATATAGAATGTCCTGCCAGAAAACATTTGGCCTGATGGAAGGATATATAGCATGCTCGTCTGGAGCGAACAAAAAAACATAATCAGATCTGACATCCCGGGACGTCTTCTGCGAGGCTTAACCACATGGCTAAGATAAAATAAATTTAAATTCAGTCACATCAGGAGGAAACAGACATGTTCGGAAGTATGACAAAGAAAGCACGGGGAGTAATCTTCTTCTCAATTTTTCTGCTCTGTATTTGCAGCAATGATGCTTTTGCAGACAGCGCAGCTGCCAGTGAGCCAGTACCGTCTGAAGAGATTGCATCGGTTATTCAAACGTTACAGGACCCCGCGGCCCGGGATAAGCTGATCCGGCAACTGGAGGTCCTTTCTCAGGCGCAGGAACCCTCTGAAAAGAAAAAGGCTATACAAGGGATTACGGCCCGGATTCTGGTGGGGCTATCAGACCGGGTCAAGACCTTCTCCAGAGCGGTCGTGCAGATTGGCGGGGGAATCAGCAGGCTGCCGGACGTTGTCACCTGGGTGAAACTGCAGTTCACTGAAGCAGATTCACGGGCTTTCTGGAGTGAAGTACTGACGAGAATCGCTGCGGTAATCGGATCAGGCTATCTGACTTTTTTTCTGGTGCGGTTTCTTCTCGGCCGCCTTCGAAGGTCGCTGGCCAGCGAGGCACAGGAGGGCTATATGATGCGCTTCCTGCGGCTCCTGGGGCTTCTCATACTTGACATACTTCCGGTTGCTGCCTTTGCACTGGCAGCCTATGCCCTGCTGGGCTTTGCTGATCCACGGGAAACAACCCGACTTGTCATACTTGCCTGGGTCAACGCGTTTATTATTGTCTGGCTTACCGTGGCCGTCTTTCGGCTTGTGATCGCTCCGGCCTATCCGCATTTCAGGCTCACGGGGCTCAGGGATGAGACAGCGAATTACCTTGATATCTGGATCCTCCGTCTTTTGAGAATTGCTGTCTATGGATATTTCGGCCTGCAGGCCCTGGTATTTCTTGGTCTGCCGCCTGCTACCTATGAGACGCTCCTGCGACTGCTTGGATTAGCAGTGACTGTCCTCGTTATTGTGGTTATCATGCAGAACCACACCCCTGTGGGTGACTTTATACGCGGAAGAAATCCCGACCACCCCGCCCGTGAAGGCAGCAGGAATGTACTCTTAAACCGTCTTGCCCGGATCTGGCATCTGATTGCCGCTGTTTATGTCCTCCTTCTGTACGGAGTATGGTTTCTGAAAATCGAAGGGGGCTTCCTGTTCCTGGTGCGGGCGACAGTGATCTCAATTATTGTCCTTCTGATCGCACGCACTGCCCTGGGATTTGTAAACACGCTCTTCCGTCATGGATTTAAAGTCAGTGATGATCTGAAGAAGAGCTTTCCCGCCCTGGAAGAGAGGGCAAATCGTTATCTGTCTTCGGTCAGGAAGGGGGTCCGGGCAGCTATCTGGATTCTGATGTCTCTTGCAGTTTTACAGGCGTGGAGTGTGGATGTGGTGGGGTGGTTTGCAGGTGAAACCGGCAGTGCACTTCTCGGGAGTATGGCTATGGTCCTTGCGATCGTCGTGGTGACCATCCTCATATGGGAAATAGCCAACAGCCTGATAGCGGCCTACCTGTCCGATAAGGACGAAGAGGGGAACATCCTTGCCCAAAGCGCACGGAACCGGACAATTCAGGGAGTAACACGAAAGGCGATTCTTGTGCTTCTTCTTGTGGTCTCTTCCATGATGATACTCTCGGAGCTTGGTGTGAATATCGGGCCTTTGCTTGCAGGAGCCGGAGTCCTTGGTCTGGCCATCGGATTCGGCGCCCAAAAGTTTGTACAGGATGTAGTGACAGGATTCTTCATCCTTCTGGAAGATCAGATCGCCGTAGATGATGTGATCAATGTGGCTGACAAGGGGGGCCTGGTCGAAGCGGTGTCTATTCGCAGTGTTCGCCTGAGGGATTTTTCCGGTACAGTTCATATAATTCCGTACAGCTCCATCAGCACCGTCAGCAACATGACCAAGGAATTCTCCTATTATGTCTTTGAGGTTGGGGTCGCATACCGGGAAAACATAGACGAGGTCATAGACATAATGAGACAGATCGGGGCAGGGTTGCAGGAGGACCCTGTATACGGCCCGCTCATCAAAGACCCGCTTGATGTGGCCGGCCTTGATTCCTTTGGGGACTCTGCGGTTGTTATCAAGGCCCGGATAAAGACCATCCCGCTCAAACAGTGGATGGTGGGAAGGGAGTTCAACAAGCGGATGAAAAAGAGATTCGACGAACTTGGTATTGAAATTCCGTTCCCGCACAGGACTATATACATGGGGCAGGATAAAGAAGGTAAGTCTCCGCCATTGAATGTTGATGTAAAGGGGAAGGAGTCCTGAAAATATGCATTATAAATTTTATGATAGAATTGAACCATGTTTACAAAGGAGGAAAGAATGACATGAAAAAAATATCGATGATTTTATGTATCACAGCAGCTCTTTTTTTGTTGACAGTGAGCTGTTCTTCTGAGAAGCCGGAACAAACTGCCGAAACCAGGACTGCAGAGGTGGCAAAACCGGCTGTTAAAACAGCACCTGCAGCAGTGCCCGTATCAGCTGCAGAATCAGGCGGAGACGGGGAAGCACTATTTCAAAAGTACTGCATTCAATGCCACAAAAACGGAGGGAATATTATTAAACCGGAAAAGACTATTCGCCGGAAAGACCTTGCGGCAAAAAATATGGACACTCCTGAAGATATTATCAACATAATGAGAAACCCCGGGAAGGGGATGATGAAATTCAGCGAGGAAAAGGTTTCTGACCGTGATGCACAAAAGATCGCAGAATATATTCTGAATACATTTAAATAGACACGCCTGAGGCTCCATGCCTGACGGCGGTAATACGCATGGTGTATGAAATGAGAATGGTAAGGACAAATATGAAAAATGCCGGTCTGCTCCTTTTGCTTGTATTTTATCTAATCGCCTGTCAAACAGTCCCTATAACCGGCAGGAAGCAGCTCAGTATTATTCCAGCGGGGGAGATGCTTTCCATGAGCGCAACGTCTTACAGTGATTTTCTTTCAAAGCATTCTGTTATTAAGGATTCAGAAGATGCACGGTTGGTGAAACAGGTCGGTGTGAGAATTCAGCACGCAGTGGAAAAATACTTTTCCGAGCATAATATGTCCGGGAGGCTGCAGGGATACAAATGGGAGTTTAATCTGGTTGACGACAAGGCAGTGAATGCATGGTGCATGCCCGGCGGAAAGGTTGTAGTATATACGGGGATCCTTCCTGTTGCAAAAGATGACAAAGGGCTTGCCGTTGTTATGGGGCATGAAATAGCCCATGCCGTTGCCAATCATGGTGATGAACGCATGAGTCAGGGCCTCATCGCCCAGATGGGTGGTATGGCCCTTTCAACGGCACTTTCCAACAAACCGAAACAGACGGCCGATCTGTTTATGACCGCCTTTGGTATTGGGTCACAGGTCGGCGTCCTGCTGCCTTACGGCAGGCTTCAGGAATCAGAGGCCGACCGCCTCGGACTGATATTCATGGCCATGGCCGGTTATGACCCCCATGAAGCTCCGGTGTTCTGGCAGAGAATGTCCTCGGGAAAGCAGGGGCAGGCGCCCCCGGAGTTTCTCAGTACTCACCCTGCAGATGAAACAAGGATCAGGAACCTTGAGAAGCAGATGCCGGAGGCACTATCGTACTACAGGAAACAATAAACAGGTAAAGCATAAACCGGTCTCTGCCTGACAACTCAGCCCTGCCCAGGAGGCAGGATACGCTATATAAAGGTCCTGCATGAAGGCACTTGACCCCATATAGTATGGCTTAAACCAGGAGATGTGTGAGCGCGTCAATCTCATATAAACTGAAGAATTCACTCCAGGGTGCACTGGCAGGCGGGGGAGATCCGGCCACGTCGCCTCTGTATGTATTTGGCCCCTTCCTGGGCCTTATTGTTGCTGCTGGAGTGGCTCCGGTCACATTCGGTGCCTCTGTCTGGATGGCTGTGTTCACTGTTGTTGCTGTCTCTGCCATGTATCGCTATGTAATGATCTGGGTGACCGATGGCAGCGGAGGAAGCGGGCTGACCGAGGAGGAATTCGGAGGCTGGGCCGTAAAGATCAATGCCGGTATAACCGTCATAGAATATACGCTTACTTTTCTGGTAAGTATTGCTGCTCTGGTAACCTTCATTGCTGACCGTTTTCCTGTACTCAATTTGCAATTGTTTTCAGTAGATGCAAGAACCATTGCAGCTGTTTTTTTTACCCTTCTGGTAGGGTTTCTCGTGAACCGCGGGCCTACGCTCTCCGCCCGATTCTTTGGTCCTGCCACAGCCGCAGTCCTTGTACTGCTCTGGCTTATGATCTGTTCAGTTATCTATCAGAGGGGTCTTCAGTTGCCGGATATAAACATGAAGGCCTTTTCCGGAGAATATGTTCACTTTACCCTGGGCGGCTATGCCCGCATACTGGCGCTCATGACCGGAATCGAGATCTTTGCCAATCTTGTTGCTGCCTACGAGGGGACAGCGCGTGAAAAAAGCAGGAAGGCCTTCGGGAGTCTGATAATTATCATGGGGACGACAGCCTTAACCATGGTAATTGTGGGGCCCGCAATTCTCGCGCTCTCCAATCCGTCAAACCCGGATGTTTCTGTCTTTACACAGACCATGGACGCAATCCTGCCCGCCCCGCTGGCCTACCTGGGCAGCCTGATCGGGATAGCAGTACTGCTGTCAGCTGCTGCTGCCAGTGCCCAGGGGATTCAAAACCTGTCGCTCGGCCTCAAGAACCGTCATTACATACCCGGCTACTGGGGCCTGAGAAACCGTTTTGATGTGCCGACACTTCCTGTCTGGTTTCAGGTAGGAGTAGTTATAATATGTTTCTCTATCTTTGGCACACACGAGGAAACCTACCTTGCTCTTTATGCTGCCGGTGTCTTTATCCTGCTCAGTATGACCGGCTGGGCAACGGTAAAAAGGCTGATGCGCAGTCTGAAATCAGGACCGCTCTTCAATGAGATAGTCGCATTTCTGCTGACCCTCTTTGCTTCCTTGTTCTCTACGTTGGCGACCCTTATTATTTTTGAAGAACGTTTTTTTGAAGGGGCATGGCTGTATTTTATCCTGGCTCCTGCCTTTTATTTCTGTTTCAGTTATTTCCGGACGAGGCTCGGTGAACCAGCAGGGGTACAGGACCGTCTCAAGTTCATTCTCGAGTCATCACCGCTCAATCCTGTACGGAGAATGGTACCGATGACTGTTTACACACTGAAAAAGATCCTGGTTCCCCTTGACGGAACGGAAAATGCCGAGTCAAGCCTTCCATCAGCTGTAAAGCTGTCCCGGGAATATGGCGCCTCGATTACCCTTGTAACTATCGTCGGCGAGAACAGTGAAGGAATGAACGCATCTGATGCAGCAGATTATCTCGGTGATATTGCCAGACAGATTGAACAGCCGGGAAAAGAGGTGAACATTCAGGTGCTCAAAGGCGATCCGGCGAAGAAGATTGCAAGTCACAGTATTGAAGCCGGTTACGATCTTGTGGTGATGACCACGGTCGGAAAAACGCCTGCGGAAAGACTGCTGACATCGCCGGTTACCTATGGTGTCATGTTTGAAACGACTCCGCCGCTGCTTCTGGTGCGGCCCACCGACGACTGGCGCTGCCGTCGGAGCGATTTCAGGCGCATACTCGTTCCTCTCGATGGATCTCCCATATCTGAGCAGTGTATTCCTTTTGCACGGGCGCTGGCCTTACGCTTTCATTCTGAAGTCTGGCTCCTTTCGGTGCCGGAGGAAGAAGGTAATACTGAACTGAAAACTGTTCTTGAGGACTATCTCACAGAGATGGCAGAGCAGTTTGCCCCGCTGAAAATCCCGGTGCATACGGAAGTGTCCGGCTCAGGTGCTTCAAGAACCATCCTGGAGTTTGCAGGCAGACAGGGGATTGATCTTATTATTCTGACTTCACACGGATGCGGCGGCGTTGAGCGGCAGGACTTTGTGAAGCTTGGAAGCAGCAGTGACAGGGTAATTTCAGAGGCACCCTGTCCGGTCTTCTTTGTCTCCTCCACGCAGGTAAAGAACATCCGGTTACCCAAATCTTCCGGGTTACGAAAAAAACGGCATAAGAAGAGTCAAACGTGACAGGCTGTTATTAACCGGGTTTCTGCTGAATATTATTTTTGCTCAACAGCAATTGTGCCGTATATCATTGAACCGACAAAAAAAGTAAAGGCATAAATGGCGCCGTGAAACTGTTTATCTGAAAATCTGATACAATTTCTGGTAATTACATAACGTTACTTACTATCTATGGACACATTAATCTGGATCGGCATCGTATTCTGCATTTCCCAGTCCGCAATGTTCTCGGGGCTTAATCTGGCTTTTTTCAGTATCTCAAGACTAAGGCTCGAGATTGAAGCTGAGTCAGCTAACAGGAAAGCCCAGAAAGTGCTCGACCTTCGTAAAGACTCAAATTTCATGCTTACAACTGTTTTATGGGGGAATGTGAGCGTTAATGTTCTTCTGGCATTGCTGTCCGATTCAGTAATGACAGGGGTAGGCGCATTCTTTTTCTCAACCATAGCTATTACATTTTTCGGTGAGATCACACCACAGGCATATTTTTCAAGACATGCCCTGAAAATGGCATCCCTGCTGCTCCCTGTTTTCAAATTGTATCAGCTTATTCTTTACCCTCTTGCAAAGCCTTCGGCCATGATGCTTGATAAATGGCTGGGAGAGGAGGGGATACAGTATTTTCGGGAGCGCGATTTACGGGAAGTGATAAAAAAACATATTGAAGCAAGTGAAGCTGACATCGACCGTATTGAAGGGCTGGGGGCACTCAATTTCCTCGCAATCGATGATATGGTTATTGGTCATGAAGGGGAACCCGTTGACCCGAAGAGTATCATCAGCCTTCCTCTTGAGCGGAACTTCCCTGTCTTCCCTGAATTTAAGCGAAGCACATCAGATCCCTTTATCAATACAATCCATGCATCGGGCAAAAAATGGGTTATTATTACCGACGAGTCAGAAGATCCCCAGCTTGTGCTTGATGCAGACGGTTTTCTCAGGGCAGCGCTCATAGATGAAAATCCTTTTCAGCCCTATGCATTCTGCCATCGGCCGATTATTGTAAAGGAAGCCTACACAAAGCTCGGCAATGTTATCTGGAGGTTAAAGGTAAGGCCTGAGACCGCGGAAGATGACGTTATTGACCATGACGTTGTCCTTGTTTGGAGTGATGACAAAAGAGTCATCATAACGGGCGCTGATATTCTGGGCAGGCTTATGCGCGGTATTGTGACCCGCACCAGAAAATGATAACATGAATTCACTGTCATGCCGGCATCCAGCCAGCGGCAATGACGTTACCGGGCTGATGCAGATGCTGCAATAAGCATTTTTTATTACAAGGCACAAATTATACAATGAAGCGAAATACCTATATCATTATCGGACTTGGAAGTATAGGGCAGGAGCTGCTCAAAAAAATTTCACGGGATATGGACATTGTATGTATTGACCTGAATTCCGAACTTGAGGAAACAGTCAAGAAAATCCGCGAGGACTGCACGTTTATATCAGGGGATGCAACAAGCAGGCTCGTCCTTGAAGAGGCTGGAGTGGTTGAAGCAGATGGAGTAATTATTACGACCACAACAGAGACAGTTAATATTGAAACAGCACGCATATTAAAGGAACATTTCAATACAGAGAGAGTTATAGCAATTGGCACCACAACTGCAGGGATAGATGCGTTGGAGCATCTTGGCGTAGAAGTTGAAAGTATCTCCACGGCAAGCGCTGTTGCTATTCGTAACAGGTTAGCGCAGGCATCCCGTGCAGCCCATGCAATCGGGCTTGGTAAAGAAGAAATCCTTGAAGTAGAAGTTCATCCGCACTCAAGGCTTGCCAACAGGCCATTGCGAACACTTTCACCTGTGAGGTGGAGAATAGGACTTATCTACAGAGATGACAATATTATTGTACCCAAAATAGACACTATCCTGAAACCAAGAGACAGGGTTATCATCATGGGAGAGCCTGCTGTACTGAAAACCGTGTCCGAAATGCTCACCTTCAAATTTCAGCGATTTCCCCTCGAATACGGCTCAACTGCCATCACGTATCTGACAGGGAATGAAACAGAAATGTTTTTTAATGAACTCGATTATCTTTTTTCAATATTCTCACTCAATAGAATGATTTTTATTTATTCAAAAAAGGCCGCCGGCAAGGCAGAATCCTTCGATGAATTCATCAAAAAAGCCAACATTAAAAAGCCTGAAGCACGAAAGACGACGATGGGTGCTCTTCCTGCTATTGAGAAAACAGTGAGCGAATTAAAGGGAGATCACGGCATCATTGTCATGTCAAAAGATGTATTATCAGCATCTCCCTTTGGTATGTTCAGGAAAGCCAAAGAACGAACCTTTCTGAGTTCTTTAATGCAAAAAGTGCATTGT
>CAMYJJ010000076.1 GCA_947258735.1 Thermodesulfovibrionia bacterium
CAAGTTCAAGACCCGGATAGAGATGAGACAGATCGGTGTGAGGGATGAGGTGAAACTGCTTGGCGGAATCGGCTGCTGCGGCAGACAGGCCTGCTGCAGTCTTTTTTTGACATCCTTTGAGCCTGTAACGATCAGGATGGCCAAGAAACAGGATTTGTCTATCAATCAGAGCAAGCTCTCGGGCATTTGCGGAAGACTGATGTGCTGTCTCGGATATGAGTATAAAAATGGTGAGGGGTACGGCCCTGGAAAAAGAAAACAGGCAGATAAATTTATCGCTGTGAAAGATGGTATTTGTGGTGAGAATAAGGACAACATTGAAGCCGGGCCTGATCAAACCGGTACCCCGCTTATCACTGACAAACCTGCTTCAGATCAGGGCAGTACTGAAGATAAAAAGGACAGGGCAAAGGAGTCCGGGCCTGAATCACCGGGCAGAAAGAAGAGATACTTCAAACGTCATAAACGAAGATCCAGGAAACACACTGCAGAAAAGACAGGTGAAGAGAAGGCACCCGAAAAGGACAAGGCACCTGATGATAAAACAGGCAAGAGGAAGCCTTTTAACAAGCGGAAAAATTTTCGGAGAAAGAAGAAGCCGCAGTCAAATGTCTGAAGATAAATATTATATAACTACACCTATTTATTATGTAAATGATGTCCCCCATATAGGACATGCCTATACAACCATTGCTGCTGATATACTTGCGAGATACAACAGACTGCAGGGAAAGTCTGTTTTCTTTCTGACCGGGACAGATGAACATGGCCAGAAAGTAGAAAAGGCGGCAGAGGAAAGAGGACGCACCCCTAAAGAGCATGCTGATTTACTGGTTGATAATTTTAAGACGTTATGGCAGAAACTCAATATATCAAATGATGCATTTATCAGGACCACTGATGCGGAACATGTCAAAACAGTCCAGGGGATAATCCAGCTGCTCTGGGACAATGGTGAAATAGAGAAGAGGCAGTACTCAGGCTGGTACTGCACACCTGACGAGAGGTTCTGGACAGAGAAAGAGATCAATGAAGGTAACTGTCCTGACTGCGGCAGGCCGGTTGAGGAGATAGAGGAAGAAAATTATTTTTTCCTGATGTCAAAATATCAGGAAAGGCTTATAAAGCATATAGAAAAAAATGATGACTTTATTCTCCCCCATACAAGGAGAAACGAGGTCCTTGGTTTTTTAAAAAACAATGAATTGGGTGATCTGTGCATATCCCGTCCCAGGGCCAGACTTGCCTGGGGGGTTCCGCTTCCCTTTGATCAGGAGTTTGTCACATATGTATGGTTTGATGCCCTGCTGAATTATTTCTCTGCGACAAGATATCTTGTCCCCCATCCTGAACAGGCAAGAGAAGGAGACTTCTGGTGGCCTGCAGACCATCACTTAATAGGTAAGGACATTCTTACGACCCACTCGGTTTACTGGATAACTATGCTGATGGCCCTCAAATTTCCTTTGCCAAAGAATATCTTTGCACACGGCTGGTGGACAGTAGATGGAAAGAAGATGTCAAAGTCTCTGGGAAATGTTGTGGACCCGGCGGAAGTGGCAGAGGAATTCGGGATAGATGCCTTCAGGTACTTTCTGTTCAGGGAAGTTACCTTTGGACTTGACGGCGACTTTTCAAAGCAGGCATTGATCAGACGTATAAATACTGAACTTGCCAATGACCTTGGTAATCTCCTGAGCAGATTTTTAACCATGGTCGGTAAATATCTGAATGAACAGATTGTGATTCCGGAGGATGATACAACTGTTGGCAACTCATTTGCTGAAGAATGTATGAATGCGCTGGGTCCGGTTGTTGATGATACCAGATCACACGACTGGTCTCATCTCAGGTTTAATGTAATCCTTGACAATATATGGTCTGTTATCAGGTCTGCAAATAACTATATAGCTCAGACAGAACCGTGGAAACTTGCCAAAGACGATCCTGACATGGTGAAAACAGTAATGTTTAATATATGGAATGCACTCAGATTAACTGCCGTCTGCCTCTATCCATTTATGCCTGATACATCAGAAAAGATGTGGAAGCAGCTTGGACTTACGTCAATACGGGATGAAGCAGAAAAAGACCTGTCTATATACGCATGGAACTGGTCTCCCGGATATGAGATCCGAGTTTCAAAGGGTGATCCGCTCTTTCCCCGAATCGATACAAAAAAGAAAGATAAAAAAGAAAACAGGGCAAAGCAACAGCCTGTGACAAATGATAATACATCAGCAGAAGCAGGTAATAACTTGATATCAATACAGGACTTTGCAAAGGTCGAGTTGAAAGTGGGCAAGGTCATTGAAGTTGAACGAGTTGAGGGTTCCAGTAAACTGGTTAAGCTTCAGGTGGATACGGGAGAAAAAAGACAGATTGTTGCCGGTATCGGCAAAACATATGCGCCTGAAGACCTGAATGGTAAAAGCATTGTCGTTGTAACCAATCTAAAGCCGGCAAAGCTCATGGGTGTTGAGTCTCAGGGCATGCTCCTGGCCGCCACTGACAGTGAAGGGGTGCTGTCGATCTTAACGCCTGAAAAGGATATCAAACAGGGAGCGTTGATACGATAGTTCAACGGTAGCGCAACGTGGCTTAACTTAGTTCAACAGTTGCAAAACAATGTTGAACCATTGTTGAACAATCGTTGAGCACATTGAAACAACGTAAAATGATAAAAGTTGCGGTCCTTACATTAAGTGATAAAGGTTCAAAAGGTGAGCGGGAAGATACAAGCGGCCCTGCCATCGAAAAAATAATCAAGAAAATTAATGCGACAGTTGTCAGTTATGAGATCATTCCTGATGAGAAGAGTACCATTAAACGAAAGCTGACTTCTCTGTGCAGGAAGGCGGACCTGATATTAACCACCGGTGGAACAGGGGTATCTCCCAGGGATGTTACTCCTGATGCAACACGGGAAGTTTTAGATTATGAAATCCCGGGAATGGCAGAGGCGATGAGAACTAAAGGTATGAAGACGACCCCATTTGCAATGATTTCCAGGGCGGTTGCCGGGGTAAAAGGGAAAACACTTATCATTAATCTCCCGGGAAGTCCCAGGGCGGTAAAGGAAAACCTGGCCGTTATCCTTCCTGTTTTGTCCCATACAATAGAAAAACTGCATGGCAGCACGAAAGACTGCACAGGATGCAGATAAGGATGATGCAGGGTAATTAACAGGAACAACAAAGGTTATTCTTATAAATAGTAATCAGTTTAAACGAATACGTAGAAAGATTATTCATAAATATAAATGTCGGAAATTGGATATATATCAGCTTTTTTAGGAGGTCTGCTCTCGTTTCTCTCGCCCTGCGTGCTCCCCCTTATTCCTTCATATGTATCGTTCATCACAGGAATATCCTTTGAGGATTTTAAAACCGGGGACAAGGCGCGTATAAGAAAGCTGACCATTATTAACTCACTGGCATTTGTGACCGGGTTCTCCACCGTGTTTGTTCTTTTGGGTATATCATCATCATATGTGGGCAGGTTTTTTGCTGTCTACTATGACCATATCAGGATCATTGGCGGCATTATTATCATTGTAATGGGTCTCTATGTAATGGGGGTCATTAAGCTGAATTTTCTCTCTGGAGACAAACGGGTCCATCTCAATTCAAAACCCCGGGGCCATTTCGGGTCGTATATTGTGGGGCTTACGTTTGGTGCAGGATGGACCCCGTGTATCGGGCCTATACTGGGGACAATTTTATTAATCGCAAGCACGACAGGTTCAGCAATGGAGGGGTTTAAACTGTTACTTGTGTACTCAGCAGGACTGGCCATACCATTTGTAGCTACTTCCCTTTTGATAAACTCTTTCCTCAGCCACTTTAGCGCAATTCAGAAATATATGAAGATCATAATGGTAATTAGCGGTCTGCTGCTTATCGGGTTTGGGGTAATATTGCTCATGGACAAAGTGTATCTGCTGTTAAATATCGCCCCGGATCTGGGCGTTGAAGATCTGATAACTGATTAAGTTATTTGTTACTAGTTAATTGTTATATGCGGCATACTTTATCATTGAGGAAGTTCACGTAATAACAAATAACATAAAACGATGAACGACTCTCATTCCCCCATCACCTGAACAAAGATCTTTCTTTTTCGCGGACGGTTATCATGGTCAATGACCACTATCTGCTGCCATGTCCCGAGCACAATAGTGCCTTCAGTTACGGGAGCAGTAAGCCCAGGCCCCATAAAAGATGCCCTGATGTGTGAAAATCCGTTATCATCACCCCAGGTTTCTGAATGGCGGCTTTTCATGGTTTCTGAAGCAAAGATCTCAAGCTGTTCCCTCATGTCTTCAACCAGGGCAGGTTCATATTCAATAGTGGTGACCGATGCTGTTGAGCCTGCCGGGAATACATTAACCAGACCGTTTTTTATTTTTGAATTATGAACAATCTCCTGAACCTCTCCCGTTATATCCTTAATATCTGAGAACCCTTTTGTCTGGACAGACACATACTCTCCAAAGACCATATGAACCTCCTTATTTAATATAGTAGTAAGTAGTCAGTAGTGAGAAGTTAGTGCTAAGTAAATCATCGAGCCTTAACCTGACCATATTAATCAAATCCTATTAATAAATTGTAATTATCTAGTCATGCCCGAAGCCTGCCCCTGCAGTCAGTAAGCAGGCATCCAGAACCGGGTTAACTGGATTCCGGCTAAAGGACTGCCGGAATGACATTCCAAATGAATCAAGCCTATACATAAACACTGATTTAGCATTATATCAGATTTAGAAGTATTCCAAACTGTCATATCAACCTGTTAAAATATCAGGATGTCTGCTAAGAATCTGATAATTGAAGGGGCCAAACAGAACAACCTGAAGAATATCAGCATTGAACTGCCCCATAATAAATTCATTACAATTACGGGTGTATCAGGGTCAGGCAAATCATCTCTGGCCTTTGACACGATTTTTGCCGAAGGGCAATGGCGCTTCATCGAATCCCTGTCGACCTATGCAAGACTTTTTCTGGAAAAGCTTGATCGTCCGGAAGTTGATGCGATCCATAATATAAGACCGGCAATTGCCCTTGAACAGCGAAACCCTGTTAAGACCTCCCGCTCCACAGTTGGAACATCTTCTGAAATATATGATTATCTCAGGCTGCTTTATGCAAAAATCGCACATCCTCACTGTCCGGTCTGTGACAGGGAGTTAAAGGAATGGACACCTTCCACAGTTGTGCAGGAGCTTACAGATAATTATGCCGGTGAGAAGGCAATGATCATGTTTGACTCGGACCAACCACTTGAGGAGCTTCAAAAAAAGGGATTTCATAGAATCCGTAAAAAAGAAAACAGGTTTGATGATAATGGCCATGAAGTTATTCTGGACAGGCTGGTTATAAAGAAGACACCCAGATTGTCTGACTCAATTGAAACGGCATGGGAGCAGGGTGCAGGGTCAGTCAGGATAGAGCTGGTCAGAAAAGAACCTGAACAAAACAGGAGTATCCGATTTCATGCGGAACTCAGATGCGATGTGTGTGACCTGGTGATATCAAAACCGCAGCCGCTTCTTTTTTCCTTTAACCATCCTCTTGGTGCATGCACTCAATGCAAGGGATTCGGCAATGCACTTGAGTATTCGGAAGACTATATTATTCCTGACAGGGACAGGACCCTTGAGAAAGGGGCCATTGAGCCCTGGAGCAAGCCGGCATACCGGTGGTGGTACAGGCAGTTTGCAAAATATGCAAAGAGCAACGGGATTAATCTCAAGGTCCCCTATAAGAAATTGAGTAAAAAAACCAGGCAGCTCATTTATCAGGGCAATGAAGATTTTTACGGGATTAATGATTTCTTTGAAGAAATGGAGCGCAAACGGTACAAACTGCATGTAAGGGTTTATTTAAGCAGATACAGAAAGGCGGTAACATGCCAGTCCTGTAATGGAAGCCGTCTGGGGCCCGAAGCGCTGGCATTTACCTTATCAGGGTGTAATATCTTTCAGCTCTCTGAAATGTCAGTCGGCCAGTTACATGATTTTCTAAAAACAGTATCCCTGAATAATCATGAGCAGGAAATATCTGCAGAAATTATCAGGCAGATTAATATGAAGCTGGATTTTCTTTTAAGGGTCGGTGTCGGTTACCTCTCCCTGAACAGGGAAGCCAAGACCCTGTCCGGGGGAGAGTCGCAGAGAATAAACCTCTCAAATCAGCTTGCCTCAAAACTCACAGGCACTCTCTATGTACTCGATGAACCAACTGTCGGGCTTCATCCAAGAGACGTCAGCCGCATATCAGAGATCCTTAAGGAACTGTCCAGGGCCGGAAATTCGGTGATAACGGTTGAACATGACAAGACAGTTATAGACGCATCTGACTGGGTTGTAGAACTTGGCCCCGGCGGAGGTGAAAACGGGGGCAACCTGGTCTTTACCGGTACAAAGAAAGAATTTATGAAAGCCGACACATTGACTGCCGGTTATCTGAACGATCCTGATGCAATTGAAGTTCCCTTTTTCAGAAGAAAGCCGGTTAGGAAAAAACTATCTATCAGTGGAGCACATGGCAATAATCTGAAAGATGTAGACATTCATATCCCTTTGCATACATTAACCTGCATTACAGGAGTGTCTGGTTCGGGTAAGAGCACCATTGTAAAAGAGACCATCTATCCGGCACTGGCACGGCATTTCAAAGTTCAGTTTGAAGATCCTCACACATATACATCCATAAAAGGTCTTGAACAGGTAAAAGGGGTAAAGATAATTGACCAGAGTCCTATCGGCAAAAGCCCACGCTCAAACCCTGTTACCTACATCAAGGCTTTTGATCCGATCAGGAAAGTTTTTGCAGAACAGCAGGGGGCGCGGATGCTCGGATATACCCCCGGTCATTTTTCGTTTAATACGGAAGGCGGGCGATGTGAGACCTGCATGGGAGCTGGATATCAGCGCCTTGAGATGTATTTCTTTGAAGACCTTTATGTGAAGTGTGAAGAGTGCAGCGGGAAAAAATATAAACCCGATATATTAAACATCACCTATAACGGCAGGAATATATTTGAAGTACTTCAACTGACAATTGATGAGGCAATCCTGTTTTTCAGGAATATCCCGTCCCTGGTCAATAAATTAAGCTTAATGTCTTCTGTCGGACTCGGGTATCTCAAACTTGGGCAGCCGGCAACGACCCTGTCGGGAGGTGAATCCCAGAGGTTAAAGATCTGTTCTGAACTTGGAGCGTCCAAAAGGAGTAATTATTTATACATACTTGATGAACCGACAGTTGGTCTTCATCCCGATGATATCAGGAAGTTGATCATCATATTAAATAATCTTGTGGACTCCGGCAACACAGTGCTCATTGTTGAACATAACCTCGATGTGATAAAAAGCGCTGACTGGATCATTGATGTAGGTCCTGAAGGTGGAGATAAGGGTGGCCAGATAGTTGCTGAAGGCACTCCTGAGCAGGTATCTAAAAAGAAAAAATCGTATACTGGAAGGTTTTTAAAAGAGTATCTTTAAATAGAGTCTGTCCATAATTCGGCTTCCTTTTCCGGCATTCCCGAAATCCTTCGTCGGGAATCCAGCCTTCTCGTAAATTCTGGATACCCGATTACTGACTTCGGGTATGACAAAAAAATAAATTGGAAGTTTTTGGATACATACTAAATAGCTGAACTGCTTGTAAATAATATTAAAAGTGTGGTTAAATATGCGTTCGATTATAACAATGAAAAATACCTAGTATCTGTCTATATAGTGCCTTTTTTTTTTGTCATACCCGAAGTCAGTAGTCGGGCATCCAGAACGTATTAAAAACAATGGATTCCCGCTTAACAGACTGCGGGAATGACGGCTCAATGTTTGAGTTTATACACTTACACTAATTAAGCACATATAATCTAAATTGTAAGAGGTTTAAAAATGTACAAAATTACACTTATTCCGGGTGATGGGGTGGGACCGGAGATCACCGATGCAGTAACCAGAGTGCTTGAGGCAACAGGGATAGCATTTGACTGGGATGTCCAGAACGCAGGAGAAGAGGTGTATAAAAATGAAGGCTCACCATTGCCGGACAGGGTCCTGGAGTCCATAAAGAAAAATAAAGTGGCAATCAAGGGGCCTATTACAACTCCTGTCGGGACAGGATTCAGAAGCGTCAATGTTGCGCTTCGGCAGGAACTTGATCTGTTCAGCTGCATCAGGCCGTGCAAATCCTATAAAGGGGCGAGGGCGATTTATGATAATATCGACCTTGTTATTTTCAGGGAAAATACAGAAGACTTATACGCAGGAATTGAGTACGAGAAAGGCTCAGAAGGTACAAAGGCCATTATTGACCTTGTACAGAAACTCTCTGACAGGACCATCCGTCAGGACTCGGGAATCAGCATTAAACCAATATCGGTCTTTGGGACAGACAGGATTGTGCGGGCGGCATTTGAATATGCCAGAAAAAACAACCGTAAAAAAGTGACATCGGTCCATAAGGCAAATATTATGAAATATTCAGACGGTATGTTCCTGGACGTATCAAGAGAGGTTGCCAGAGACTATCCTGATATTGAATTTGAAGACAGAATAATCGATAATATGTGTATGCAGCTTGTTCAGAAACCGGAGCTCTACGATGTGCTGGTAACGGAAAACCTGTATGGTGATATTTTATCTGATCTTGCTGCAGGGCTCATAGGCGGACTGGGAATGGCCCCGGGTGCAAATATCAGCAAAGAACATGCTGTATTTGAAGCTACCCATGGCAGCGCTCCCAAATATAAAGGCCTCAACAAGGTCAATCCTCTTGCGATGATGCTCAGCGGGGTGATGATGCTGCGACATCTTGGAGAAACTCAAGCAGCAGAAAGGGTTGATAATGCAATTGCTTCAGTTGTTGAAGAAGGAAAAGATGTTACGTATGACATGAAACCCTCTCCTGATGATCCCTCAGCATCCACCACTTCTGGGGTTGCTGACGCAATAATAGCAAAAATGGCAAAATAATATATGGACCCTGACCCGTTTAGTTTTTTCATCATTCTGGCCTGTATTATCCTGATTGCCATTCTCTCCAGCTCTGAAGTAGCTTTTATATCCCTCAACAGAATAAGGCTCCGTCACCTGGTCGAAAAGGGCAATGAAAAGGCAAAGATAGCCGAAAAGATCCGTGATGAGCATGACAGGCTGTTCAGTGCAGTCATACTATCAGGCAACCTGTTTACGGTCCTGGCCACTTCAGTGGGGACAGCGATTGCCATTACGTTGCTTGGGGAAGACATCGGCGTAATCATTGCAACAATTGCAATGACAATTCTTACGGTCATATTCGGTGAACTGGCCCCCAAGACATTTGCGGTCTCTCATGCAGAGAAGATCTCTCTGGCCATGGCCAGACCCATACAGATCTATATCAGGCTTATATCTCCTGTTGTATCAATTTTCAATACGATTTCGAATTTTATTATCACGGTATTTGGAGGAGAGGTCAGGCCATCACCGCAGCTTTTGACTGAAGAAGAAATGAAGGCCATGATAAAAATAGGAGAAGAGGAAGGGGCCATTGAAAAGGAAGAACAGGAAATGCTCCATAATGTCTTTGCCTTTGGTGACAAAAAGGTGACTGAAGCGATGGTTCCGAGGACAGAGCTGGTCACGGTTTCTGAGAATGCCGTGTTTGCTGATGTGTTATCTCTTGTTGCGGAAGAAGGGTACTCCAGGTATCCTGTTACGTTTGAGAATGTTGATAATATCGTGGGTGTGTTATACCTCAAGGACATCCTGAGAAAAATGGCAGAGGAAGAAGTTCCTACTACTACGCCTATCAAGGGCTTTGTAAGGGACGCCTTCTATATTCCTGAGAGCAAAATGGTGACAGCCCTTCTGGATGACATGCAGAAAAACAAATTTCAGATCGCTATCATTGTTGATGAACACGGCGGGACAACAGGGCTGATTACCCTTGAAGATATCATGGAAGAGATAGTGGGCGGGCTTCAGGACGAGTTTGAGGCCATTGAAGCAGAAAAGGAAGTTGAAGTCGTTGATGAAAGGACCTTTGTTGTGTCCGGAACAACAGGCATTGATGAGATTAATGAACTTGTGGACATAGAGATCGAAAGTGAAGAATTTCACACTATCGGAGGTTTTCTGTTCGGTCTCTTCGGTCATTTGCCGAAGACCGGGGAACAGCTCCGGTATCATGCATTACGGTTTCTCATTCTTGAGATGGACGGCAAGAAGATTGAGAAGATTAAGATCACCAGGATTTAACCCCCCCCTTTTGTTTTGCCTGTTGAAGCAAGTAGTAGATAGAAATGGCCTTTATAGTGTCATTCTGAATTTATTTCAGAATCTCATATTCTTAATTGCTTCCAGGTGCTTCAGATCCTGAAACAAGTTCAGGATGACAATTATCGGGCAAACTCCTCGTCTCGGGGAGGATTGCTTATATGCTCTTCTGTTATATTACTAATCACATGCTTGATCTTTTAAAAATACTATTTGTGCTGGCTGTTATTGTGCTCCTTCTCAAAAGGCGCTGGAACCTCGGGCTGGTTATGGTCCTGTCTTCGGTGATTCTCGCTGTTTTGTATCTTTTACGCCCCCCGGATTTTGCAGTATCAGCCTATCATGCCGTTACCGGCAAAACGACAGTTTCATTGATGTTGGTTCTCACGCTCATCCGGGTGTTTGAGAATGTTATGAGAAAGAACGGGTTGATGCAGGAGATGATGGACGCATGCAGGGGGCTTTTCATGGACAGAAGGATACTGATGGCATCAATGCCGGCGATTATCGGGCTGTTGCCGTCTATGGGCGGGGCCCTGTTTTCTGCTCCGCTGGTTGATGAAGCGTCAAAGGGATCAGATGCATCTTCGGAGAAAAAGGCGTTTATAAATTATGTGTTCAGGCATCCCTGGGAATTTATTTCACCGCTGTATCCCGGCCTCATACTGGCCTCTGCCATTACCGTATATTCAGTCAGAGACCTCATCATTTCAAATCTGTTCTACGCCCTGTTTCTGGTAATTGGCGGCATGATATGGGGCTTGTCCGGGCTTAATACGCAGAAAGATACATTTAAGAAAATATCCGGAAAAGGGCTGCTGAGTTTTTTGCCGATTGCAGCCATTATTTTATTGTTTGTTGTGCTGAACCTTGACCTGTCTGTCAGTCTGGCTGTAGTCATTATTTTGCTGTATATTGTTTTGCAATATAAGCCCGGACGCATATTCAAAAGCTTAAAAGAAGGGTTCTCATGGGATTTCATCGTCATTATTATCGGGGTCATGACATTTAAGGAAGTCCTCAATGTGTCAGGTGCCGTGACCAATTTAAGCTCCTTTTTTTCAGATGAGGGCATCCCTATTGTTCTTGTCTTGTTTATGCTTCCCTTTCTCTCCGGTCTATTAACTGGCCTCACAATCGGATTTGTAGGGGCCATCTTCCCCATTCTTATTGGAATAGAAGGCGCCCAGACTCTGCCCGCCATCTCTTTTGCCTTTGCGGCTGGTTAT
>CAMYJJ010000077.1 GCA_947258735.1 Thermodesulfovibrionia bacterium
CAGGAAAATCCTGCAATTCCTGTCATCCGGATGGAAAGGGACTGAAAATGGCCGGCGATAAAAAAGAGTTTGCCATTATGGGGAAGAAACAGAACAGTCTTGAAGAGGCGGTCAATGTCTGCATAGAGATGGCCCTGAAGGGTAAGGCAATCGATCCGAAGTCAGAGGAGATGACTAATATTGTTGCCTATATAAAATCGCTGAAATAAGCTCTGGCAGGCACCATAAGCGTTTACAGGCATTGTAAACGTTTATAGTGACTAGTACACATAACTCATTCAGAATTATGGATTTTTCTCTTCTTATTGCTCTCTTATAGCGCAAATGAACTGCTCTAAGGTATTCCATTCTGGCTCCGGGACTCATCGATATAACCCTCCTTTGAAGGGTTATAGTTTCGGTAACATCATTTATGAGTCAACGAAGTCTCAGAAATTCAAGTTGAGTAACATTTAATGTGAGGCAATTCGCCCGGAGTACTCCCCTAATAATTTGGATGTTTGTTTGATATAATCTTTATAGTGCCGGCTTTCACACGAGATTTTTTTTGAATTTCAATCTCTTATCTCTATAGCCAATGAACTTTATCCGGACTAGATTCTGAAGTTTTATTCAATAGCATTATAAGATATGTTTATATACTTAATAAATATTTTTTAATAGACAGGTGGTGCCTATCAGTGTTATATAAAAACTATATGCCAGACAAAACCAAACTTTTTATTAGATGGGATGTCATGATGGCATATATCATTAGTGATGAAGCTTTTAAACTAACGACGAAGTGCCCTTCAAACATCCCTTGTTTATCTAGCAATAAAAATCCAATGTGTTCAGAAGAAAGACCTGTATGCTCTGTTGAAATACCCCCTGAAAGCATGATTTTTATAAGAAATAAGACTAACAATGCATATAATAAATGGTATACATATTTTTTAAAGAATACTAAGGTGATCATTTATGCATGTGTACCGGCAGAATGGCGAATTCATGATGAGCAATGAAACAGTAACGAATGAGAACTTTGTTCCGGAGTAAACAAACGTATCTGAATCCATAACAACTTTAAAAAATGCACGGAGGGGGCAATCATATAAAACATAATGTCGAAGTAGTAAATATATTACTATTCATCTCATTTTTATTAACCGTAGCATCAACGTCTGTATATGCAGCGAACATATCTGTGGACGTAAGTGATGAACTTGGTCCGGTCAATTATAAGGTCCTCGGGACGATCATATCTGGAGCCCCTCAATACAATCATGTTAACGCTCAGGGCCTATGGGACCCTGATGCGTATTCCTCCGTACCTGCTACTGTTGCACATTTGCAGGATTCGGGCAGTTATTTCATAAGATTTCCGGGTACATATAGTGCTTATAACTGGAAGCATGCAGTTGGTCCTGTTGACAAAAGGCCGAAGGATTACTGGGGAGGAGCGTTTAATACAAACAATATGATGATCAATTTTAATACGCCTATCAAATTCGGCCTTCCCGAGTCTCTCCAATTATGCGATGATGTCGGTGCAGTTTTGATAATGGGTGTACCGGAAGATTATATCGCTCCACAGGACGCTGCCGAAATGGTTGAGTACCTTAACTCTCCATGCCTGGCTCCAGATTGCACTGTCTCCATTACAAATGAAATAGAATATAGTACGGTTTGTGACAATTTATGCAATAACGGAATTTGCTCTAACTGGCCGCAGGCAAGAGTATGCGACAAGTATGCCCTTGGCAGGACCGACCTTGACGAGCCGTGGAATGTTGAATGGTTTGAGTATGGAAATGAGTCCAATAGCAGATGGCTGGTTGATGACTACATAAAAAATTTCAACGCATATCATGCGGCCATGACAGGGATTGACAACAGTATTAAACTGGGTGCCGTGCTTGAAAACTATGCCTGGGCCAGTTTTTCACTTGACACATGGGACGAAAAAGTAATTCAGGGCACTTCGGAAACAGCCGGTTTTTATATCACACACATGTATACACCAAAGTATACTTCAATTGATGAGGGTGACGGTGCAACTCACGAAATGATGTTGCAGCACGGCCTTGCCGGAACACATGCCCAGCTGGAAGATTATTACAGGAAGCTGAACATGTTGATTCTTGACTTAACGGGCAGGGAGGTGCCCATAGCTGTTACAGAATTTAACTCAGGCCTGTCAAGCTATCCGTCGTACCCTCCCCCTCTGCACGTGCCTCAAGCACTGCTGAGATTGGGGACAGGTCTCATCAATGCCGACATGATCCGTCAGTTAATGCACGCAGACAATATAGCTTTAGCTACCCACTGGGGTTATATGTCAATGATTAAACCCTCAGGAGGCCTGTATAATTTTCGTCCCACCTTTTATCCCTTTCAGTTTTACAACAATTATTTTGGAGACATTCTGCTTGATGCCGATGTAGTTGTTGAAGATGAGGCCCTTGACACATATACAATAGATGTACAGAAATACACTATTCGTCCGGCATCAGGCACACACCAGGATGAGGTGCTTGCTGGTGAAATATTGGAAGGGATTCCCTGGACAATAGATAACCCGCAACCTCCTGGTGTATTGAACGTCCAGGAAGACCCGGCGGGTGTATTAACAGTGGAATTTGACAGTAGTTCTCCTCTTGATGTTGATTATTTCCACTCCCGTCTGAATACAACCGCTAAGCCCGGTAAATGGTACCGTCTTACGGGCCTGATCAAAACAATGGCATTGACTTCGAACGAAGGCATTTTTATAGGTGTGAAGAGTGGAGGCAACCTGGTATCAAACAGTGGTTTTGAAAACGGGTTCACTAACTGGCTGGAGCCCCAGGCTGGTCAACCAGCCGGTGCGAGCAGGCACGTTGAGACCAATCCGGCACTTGTCTACTCCGGTGCTCAATCAGCACGAATTGACTTTGCCGGTACACACGATGTGAACTATTGGCAAACCTATCAGAGTATTGATGCAGATTCGGACATAACTTACCTCCTGGAAGGGTATATCAGGACGAATGCTATCACTTCAAATAACGGGGTTGTGCTCTTTGCATCCGATTCTTCCGGTGGCTGGACAACAGAAAAAATGGCCGGCACCAATGACTGGACGTATATAAGCAGGCCGTACACTTCGGGTCAGGGCGTGCAGCAGGTCCTGGTCCAGATCAGCAGATTGGGCGGGGGCGGTGTTATATCCGGATCAGCCTGGTTCGATGATATTAAAATAACAAATTTCTCTCAGACACCAAAAATAAAAGGAAACACAGGAACTGATGACTACTGGAGTTACGTGACAGTAGATTTTAAAACCAAAAGTACTCCGGATAATATTAATGACCCCGGCAATGCTGATGATGACACGGTGAATATTGAAGTATATGCAGGAAGAAACGCAGGCGGCGGTCCGGTTTCTGGCACTGCCATGATCAAAGACGTAAGACTTCGCGAACTGACCAGAGGCAATTTCGGTGCGGTACCTTATCTTTCAGTCAATGCCAGCAGGACTACTGACAGCAATCTGGTCTATCTTATGGTCATCAATAAAAGCTTGACTGACGGCATAACATCACCGATAAATCTGACCGGATTCGATCCTGTCTCTGCCCGTTCATGGACTATGAATGCAACTTCAATCGATACTTCGAATGAAAGAGGCGTGATCTACAACCCCGGCTTTGAAGATCCCTGGCTCTTTAGCGATTGGATTGCTGTACCCAGACAGGGCATTTCATTGCACCTGGATGAAAATGTGTCACATATTGGCAGTTCCAAATCAGTCCGTTATGATTTTGATGGTACAAATGTCAGTTATGCGAGCACATATCAGAATATATACGTAGAGCCGGATACGACATATATAGTAGAAGGATACGGTAAGGCCAGTAATATTGGGCCAAACTTGGGGATGAACATACAAGTAAATCATGGTTCGTTGATAACAAGTTCGGGCAAGATTAGCGCAGCGGACTGGGTCAAGGAAAGTGTAGAGTTCACGACCGATTCTAATACCAACAAGATCAAGATCCTGTTGGTCCGTCACGCAGTCAGTCCGATACAGGGCTCAACATGGTGGGACGACTTTACAATCAGAAAGACAGACGGTCAATCCCATGAAAGAATAAATATAACCTTTACTGATATCGGCTCTGTTATAAACGGATTTCAATATACGTTTCCAAAACATTCATTAACTGCCATCGAAATAAGCGGTTGCATAGACAGTGACGGAGATGGATATTCACCTAACGGAGGTTCATGCGGAGAGGTGGATTGTGATGACAGTGTAGAAACAGGGGTGGAGGTCAATCCGGGGGCAACAGAGGTGTGTGATGGGGAGGATAATGATTGCAACGGGACTGTAGATGATAATCTGACAGATACGGGGGGTGCGTGTTCTGCCGGTGTCGGTGCATGTGAGGTTGACGGGATAGAAGTGTGCAGTGCAGGGGTTCTGCAATGCAATGCGGAAGCGGGGATAGGGGGAGCGGAGATATGCAATAACATAGACGATGACTGCAACGGGATAACCGATGACGGTATTACAGCAGATGAAGATGGAGACGGATATAGTGCAGTTGGTTCATGTGGAGGTTCAGCGGATGATTGTGATGACAATATAGATTCAGGAGCAGGGATCAATCCAGGAGCGACAGAGGTGTGTGACGGGGTTGACAATAATTGTGACGGCGATGTAGATGAAGGATGCATATGCACTGAAACCGGGGAAATTACAATAATTCCACAACAGTTGTCTGGAAACCCGATAGATGTGACACCTCTTGTGGAGGCGGACAATGCAGATGATCTGTGGTATACGATATCCCAGGGAAGCATCAGCTGTGACGTGGTGCCTGAGGGGACGTATATTGAAGCAGAGGACTACAGCGAGACGCTGGGCGGTCTGGGGAACTTTGTGGAGGAAAATACAGTGCAGGGGTACAGCGGGAGCGGATACCTGAGAAGCAATGGCAGCGGCGGAGGCAGCTGTCCTCCTGCGTATGAAGGCAAGGGGTACAGTGTCTATTTTCCGGGACCGGGTGTATACAATGTCTGGGTCCGGGGATATGCAGGAAGCGGGAAGAAGAACTCGATCTTTATCGGTGTAGATGGACAATGCCGCGGGAGCCTGAAGGAACTGGTGCTCGGGCAGTGGGTATGGACCAGTACGATCCAGAACGGGCTTGGCACGATCGAAGTAGACAGTGAGGGGTGGCATGAGGTCAACCTGTGGATCCGTGAGAACGGGCATCTGGTGGACGCGATATACATCACCACAGGGACTGATGCGCCAGGAGCGGTTTTTGATCCGGTGATAGACCCGACCGACTGTGCAATGGAACTGTTTACCGGGGATGAGTTTGACGCGCTGTTTGTGGAAACGTTTGGATGGAGCGACGGGTACAAGCACCTTACGGTGACCGGAAACGACGCGGAATGCGGGACAGAACTTGCTCCTGGTACAGGAATGTTTGAGTATAACCTCCTGGCTTTTGAACATGACACACTCAGTATTACAGACAATACACCGATAGCCGGTACAGATCCATTGGATGGAGAGCCGGGACTGGTGATGCAGAGGTTCCGAGTGGAGAGCGACAGTGTGGAGGATGCAGCGGTGGAGCTAGCAACGCTGGATCTTGAAGACATGGGAACGGCAACGGCCATTCTCAATGCGATGGTGTACATATCACCGGATATGGAAGACTTTCTGCCGGTTGGAGCGGTGATGATCGGAGAGACCGGGCTATGGGACGGTTCAGCAACGACAATAGGACTGGACAGCACGGTAGTGGTAAATACTGATCCGCTGTATATCTATATAGTGTATGACCTTGCGACCGGTCAGGCAGGAGAGACAGTGCAGTCGGAAGTTCTGGCTGTAGGCGCAGTAGCGCCTGATGATGTGATCGGCAGTGCAGGCGGTTCAAATGAACTGCTGATACAGGGGTGTACGCCAACGGGAGAGATTACGATAGATGATGAAGCGGTGTTGAACCCGGACGCTCAGGGAAAGGTAGACGTGACATCGATCGTGACGCCAAGCGATGCAGATAATCTGTGGTATATGGTGAAAGAGGGAAGCGGGAGCTGCGAAGTGCTGCCGGGAGGGACGTATATAGACGCAGAGAATTTCACGGGGACGGTGGAGCAGGGGACCGCGGTGTTTGTAGAGGAAAGTGCGGTCTTGGGACATAAAGGAAGCGGGTATCTGCGGAGCAGCGGAGGAAGCGGCGGCGGCTGTCCGGCAGTGCATGAGGGGAAGGAGTATCTGGTGAAGTTTCCGGGGCCGGGGACCTACAAGGTGTGGGTGCGTGGGTATGCAGCAAACGGGAAGAGCAACTCGATATTCATAGGTCTTGACGGAGAGTGCCGCGGGAGCCTGAAGGAGACGGTATATGGACAATGGGTATGGAGCAGTGCAACGAACAACGGGGTAAATACGATAGAGGTGGACAGTGAAGGGGAACATATTATTAACATATGGATCCGTGAAAACGGGCATCTGGTGGACGGGATATATATCACGACCGGAAATGAGACACCGACAGACAGTGCATTCGGGACAGAAGTGGACCCGACAGACTGTAACGGAGAGCTGTTCAGTGGTGGTGAGGAGGATGCGCAAAGCGTGGATGCAACGCAGTGGAGTGAAGGGTACAAGCATCTGGTGGTGACGGGAGAGGATGCAGTGTGTCCGGTATTACTGCCGCCGGCGGTAGGCGGGTTTATGTATCAGACGTGCCAGCAGCTTGGGAGCATAAGCATAGATGCAGGTCAGGTGCTGAGCCCGGACGGTCTGGGGCGGGTAAACCTGACATCCCTTGTAGATACAACAAATGCAGATGAGCTGTGGTATACGGTGACAGAGGGGAGCGCGGTGTGTGAGGTAGTCCCCGGTGGTACATATATAGAAGCAGAGCATTACACGGAAACGGTAGATCAGGGGACGGCAGTGTTTGTAGAAGAGAGTGGAGTGCTGGGACATAACGGGAGCGGGTATCTGCGGAGCAGCGGGGGAGCAGGCGGAGGATGTCCGGCGGTACATGAGGGGAAGGAGTACTTGGTGAAATTTCCGGCAGCGGGGACGTATAAGGTGTGGGTGCGGGGGTATGCGGCAAACGGGAAGAGCAACTCGATATTCATAGGGTTTGACGGCGAGTGCCGGGGGAGCATCAAGGAGGTAGTATTTAACCAGTGGGTATGGACCAATGCGACCAACAACGGGGTAGGGACGATAAGTGTTCCTGCCGGGGGAGAGTATGTGATAAACCTGTGGATCCGTGAAAACGGGCATCTGGTGGACGGGATATACATAACGACCGGAAGCGAGACACCGACCGACAGCGCCTACGGGACGGTGATAAACCCCAACGCGTGCGGCGGGGTGTTGTTCAGCGGCACTGAGGGAGAAGCAGGTGATGTGGATGTATCAGGCTGGACTGATGGAGACATGGAGCTTGAGGTGACCGGAAATGATGCGCAGTGCGGGACAGCACTTCCCCCTGCGGTTGAATGGTTTACCTATGACAGCAGCATTCCTGGTTAATGTACAATGGACTGAAGTTGCAATAGCTGGTTGTAGTCATTGGCACAATTTATAATGTTTTGAACAATAAGCTGTATGTAGAGGACACGCCCTGTTTTGTTCAGGATGCATTACACACTGAACAAACAGGGCGTAACCATCCAATATCTTCTGATTTTATCCAGGTATGTAGTCCGGACGATTCAAAAATTGTAGGGGCAACCCTTTCGGTTGCCCTGTTAAAGGGCACAGGCACCGTGCCCCTACATGCTGCGGGAATGACATCGGGTAAATCATGATCTGCAATTAATAAATATGAACAGATTACCTCTATTTCTGATACAATTGACTCACATCAACGATAAATCGTTAACGTCAATCTAAGGGAGGAAGTCTCAATGAAGATACTGAACCTTGCAACACTGACAATCGCAACTGCAGGACTTGTCCTGATTATGGCATGTACCCCGTCTACTGATTCAAAAGGCGATACCGCAAAAGGGAAAATCGTTTTTAATGATGTTAATTTCGGCAGCGGCACATCAGGAAAATCCTGCAATTCCTGTCATCCGGATGGAAAGGGACTGAAAATGGCCGGCGATAAAAAAGAGTTTGCCATTATGGGGAAGAAACAGAACAGTCTTGAAGAGGCGGTCAATGTCTGTATTGAGATGGCCCTCAAAGGGAAGGCAATCGATCCGAAGTCAGAGGAGATGACTAATATTGTTGCCTATATAAAATCGCTGAAATAAGCTCTGGCAGGCACCATAAGCGTTTACAGGTATTTTAAATGCTTATGGTGCATTATTTACAGATTTTTATTTATTAAAATGGGGTTCCGCCCCCAAACGACGGGTTCGTTTCTTACTTGTCTAAGAAAGAACCAAAGAAGGACACCCCGCATGATTGCTTAATTTCCGTGCTATTCCGGTCTGGCCGCTAAATTAAAAAAGGGCACGGGCACCGTGCCCCTACAATGTTTAATTGGATATTTTAATTTTTAACGCGTCCAGTCCTGCATATCCCGGAAGCTCGGTACGAGTCCACTGTGACAATCAAAAGGGGGGATAAAAGACAAAGATAATAAATGAAGAACAACCATCTGCGAATCTCCTTGTAATGAAGACTATTTATCATTACCCCTCTGTGTCTCCCCTTGTAAAGGGGAGAATTGAATCCCCTCCTTGCCAAGGAGGGGCCAGGGGAGGTTAATACCCCATTAGCGATTTTAGGTGATGAAGGAGACCGGAAGGATTAGAGTTAATTTGTGTTTGAGCGAAGCGAGTTTAAATTAACTCCCTGGAGGTCGACTGAAGAACCGTTAAAAAATCGGTTCGGGGCGCATTTTCTTGGTTCCGTTCTTTTGTGCGTGCAAAAGAATGAACCCGTCGTTTGGGGGCGGAACCCCATTTTTAAAAAGTCATTATCTATACTTGAGTGAATACGCAACTAAAAGCGTTTACAATGCCTGTAAACATTTTATCATGACTACCGCAATTAAACTTCATGGCATTGCAGGTGTTCTGATATCGGTCTATTTCCTGACAAGAGGAGACACGCTCCCCCATCTGCCACTGAACATGAACTCTTTCAATGGCTTGCGGGGACGTCTTTCCACATCACGCTGCTTAATATCATCCGGCAGGCTGTCAGGATTGCCTGCATAACCAATGGCAATGCCCGTCATAATCTCGTATCCTTCAGGTACGGCATACAGTTTGGCGGCCTTCTTCGGCTCTATGCCGATCATCTGATGCACGCTGAGTCCCCTTGCTGTTGCTTCAAAGAGCAGGTTACCTGCTGCAAGACCCAGATCATGCACAGCGGCCCGGTTCAGTTTATTGTTATATGCGAAGTTGAGCTTTGCGATGCCTAAAGCCAGGACAGGAGCTGATTTTGCCCATACCTGATTCCCCTCTACAAGACATGAAAGCAGCAGTTCGAATTCTTCTGTATTGTCCTTTGTAGCAATAATATAATGCCAGGGCTGTTCATTATAAGAAGAGGGTGCCCATCGGGCTGCTTCAAATAATGAGACAAGGTCTTCCTGTGCAACCGGCTTGTCATCAAAAGCATAAGGACTCCAGCGGCTGGCTATAAATTCATGAACAGGATGGTCAGTTGATACGATGTTTGTCATTTTGTCACCTCATTGGGTTTACATTTATGGTGCTTCTCCAATTAGTTGTATAACGCTAAAAGTTTTACAAGAAGTATAAACGCTTTATGTATATATTTAAAGGAAAAGGATTTTACTAAATGCCCTTCCGGCGGAGATACTTTCTTTAGCCACTAAAGAAAGCACCCAAAGAAAGGTGGCCGGAGAGATTTCTTAACGGTTCTTTCACACAAGTTCGGGGAATTAATTTAATCTCGCTTCGCTCAGACAGAAATTAATTCTTATCCCTCAACAAGCAAAGAACCTAAAATCTCTAAAGGGAACAAAAGGAATAAAAAATTTATTTAGTATTGATTTGATAGATTTCTTTATATAGGATGCCCACTTTCCTGATGGTTTTTGATGAGACTGCACACAGTAACGCACATATAAACTGATGGCGGGCATGGAGAGCACAGCCCTGTTGTCCATTATTACAATTTATCTCCGGGAAGAGGTTCACGATCAGGCACTCTATCCAGTATGTTTTTGAGGTCCTTCTTTTTGGCTTTGCCAGCTCTGCTTTTCAAATAATCCTCAGTCAATAAAACCGATATTTTCTCTGAAACTGCCGATGATATAAACTGGTTGATCGAGACTCCCTCTTTCTTTGCGATCTCTCTGATATGACGATGTATTGAGTCAGGCAATCTTAAACTTAAAGCACTCATTTTATTTCCTCCAATAGTATTTTCGGAGTTATTGCTCTCACTCCAAATGTATTGATTCCTCTAAAATCCTTAATATTGTGAGTAACAATTGTTTTTGTTTCAGATGCAACTGCTAACTCTAATATGTGATCATCCTTTGGATCAGACAAAAAGGGCCTCCACAAAAAATGTATTTTCTGATGTGTACTTATTGCACAAAAATTATCGAGAATTTTCTCAATATGGCAAATATTATTTATTGAAATTATATTGAGTATGAAACTATGGAAGACAGGTTTACTGCTCTTTTCCTTCAATTCTGGTTATCCAGTTTTTAATTTCATCCTTAACATCCTGAGGGATGTCAGGGCGGGCTATCCAGTTCAGTAAACTCTCTTTTAATGATAACAGGATTAACTCATTGCTGAGGGTTTTCTTTTCATGATAAGGGGAGGATTTGATTAACTTTGTGAAATCAAGGATAGGGATATCACTTGTTTCTTCAAAGGAATTGAAAAACTGGATGATCTGCTCCTTTTCATCCGGAAAACGCCTAAAAAGAAAATTCTTGAAATTAAACCTGTTTTCTGAATCCAGAAAATAATCAAAATTGTCAGGACTGATATTTAAGGCCTCTATGCAGGAAGATAACAGGTCTGCATGGTCAACATTGTGTTTTTTACCTACCTGTTTTGCTGCTTCGTCCCTGGAATAATTATTCAGGACAACAAGCCTGTATATTTCAAGGACATTTGATATTGTGTCGTTCATTGGTCAGGGAGTATGGTTAAAATGAGATAATTTTAAATATGAGCATACTGAATTGTGCAGGAATAATCTGCAGTTTCAGTATCTCAATTATAACATATTAACGAGTTCTGGTTTTTTTTAAAACAGATCAATTATCGGAATACCTGTTCAGATAAGGTTACAGGCTGTTGCCCACATCAATAAACTTCATCATGTCATTCTGAACTTGTTTCAGAATCTATGGATATTGAGAGGTTATGAGACCCTGAAACAAGTTCAGGGTGACAATACATGGTTTGAGCAACAGCCTGGTTACTTCCGGCCCTTTTTGCCCTTTGTGGCCATTGTGATAAACGGGCCTGAGCCTTTTTTCTTTTTCTTGAAATGGGACAGAAGAATTTCAGCTTCATTGAAGGGGAGGGTGACAA
>CAMYJJ010000078.1 GCA_947258735.1 Thermodesulfovibrionia bacterium
ATAAGAAGATGGCCATCCTGCAGTTTAATGTCCTGGACCCCTTCTGAAAAAAGGTCCCAGAACCCGCCTTCACCACCAAACTCCTCTACAAGATTTTTGTTCTTTATATACCCCAGCCATGCATTAGGAATGGGAATGCCGCCAAGTGAAATACCCTTAAGGGCAACGACCGGTTTCTCGTTATCATAATCAAGAATAAGACCCATATTAAGCCGCAGTGTCTTGCCGCCAAACACAATGATATCATCATCAACAGGCACTACAAGTTTCAGACTGATGAGGTTCTCTGCAAGATCAATAGCAACTCTGCTCGCTATTTCAGGTTTATTGGCAATGAGTGAATTTAATTCTTTTTCGGTAAAATTTATTTCGCGTTTTACCCCTGCTTCAGAATATGCTTCCGGATCCAGGGGAACAGCAGAACCCCTGGGGGGAGGTATATATTCAGACCGCGAGCCACCGGATAATTCCTGCAGTACGGCCAGCTTACTGTCCAGGATCTTCTGCTCTTTCGTATTGAGCTTTGTCGGTCTGATTTGAGATGCATACATATTATATTTGACCCATCCTGCCACGATCAAACCTACAACGATCACGGTGATAAACGAAATCCCGAGGATCTGCAGACATCCGATACGGGATTTCTTCTCTGGTGCAGTTGTATTCTCGCTGGGTGTCGTATTCATGTATACATTTTAACATGCCTGATTTCATAATAACAGTTTAGAGAAATCAGAAGAAGGATGATTTCATTTTGGTGAACTCTAATGCTCGATATTATGTATCATCATATGCTATCCGTGGAGTCTGAGATGACTAACCCACTGTTTTAACGCAATTACCTCGATTCACTGTCTCACCACATGAGAATTGAAGGATAATACGAACGGGATTTTGTTTGTGGATAAATAATCGCATCTGAAAAAAAAGTTGAATATAACTCCACTTTTTCATATACTTATACGTATTCCTGTCTTCATGGTAGACGAAGCCCGTTCTCGGTCTGTTGTCGCTGGGCTATAAGGGGGATCAGTTATTTCCGCTTTTGAATTGACAGCTAAATAGATATAAGCAGTGAATTCAGGTGAAGGACAGTAATTCATTTCAATAATTCTGAGTATAATGAAATTCTTTATGCATAGAGCACTTATATGTATGATCCTGTCACTGCTGCTCATGGGCTGTGCTCACTGGCAGAGTAACTCAGATCTGCTGGACACGTTTAGAGAAAAAAATATGTATGCTTCCCAACGATTTGATCTATCTCAATTCAATGTCGCCCTGCTTGTAAAGAGCGGGGCTGATACCTTTAATCCGGTGAGTAAAAGAATAACTGCTCCCGTACCGGCTGTAGCCTCATATGTTACGACAAATAATGAGATAATTGAACAATTAAGGAAAGACCTGAAGACCTTCTTTATTACGGCCAGACACCTGAGAATGAGCGATATGCCCGCGGACCTTGAGATATTTTCAGAAGTAGCCGATGAGTATTTAGAGACCAGGATTGATCCTCTTTTAAAGGATAATATGAACGTCCATACTCCTGAAATGAGAAATGCCCTGACAGAACTCCAGTATTATAAGGCGCATCTCCAATATGAAATTGAAGACCTGGAAGGAGCCTGTAAAACATTAGCAGAAATGGAGTCCCGTATTGATGACAAAATGATTGAAAATCCTCAAATTTTAAGTGAGAGATTCAATAAAGTCAGCGGTTCTTATTTTGTTTTGAGCGATTTCAGTTTTAAGTGTAAATAAATGAACAGTCCTTTACAAGCGACACGACTGGGATTTGAGCCCGGGTTACAGTTGCTCATGATTGTGTCGGCACTGGTACATATCATGGCAATTGTTCTGATTACTGATCCCTTTGGCGCCGGAGAAAAGGGCGAAGATAGTTATTTTGTAAACCTGGTACCCCCTGTTAAACTCAATCAGACAAAAAAGAGCGTATTGGCAGATAAACCAATAATAAAGGAAAAGATTGCGGTACAGGTCAAGCCTGAAAAAAAGAAGGAAAAGGAAAAGAGTGCGGTACAGGTCAAGCCTGAAAAAAAGAAGGAACCAATAAAAAAAAAGATGAAGTCCAAACCGGCTGATGTCAGCATAAAACCCATAGCAAAACAAAGTACAAAAAAGAGCATAAAACCCAGGAAGCAGTCTTCAGCATCAATAGTTCCCCTTGCAAAGAGCAGAAGCTTCTCTGAAAAGAAGTATTCCATAAAGAGACAGATGCCGGTCAATAAAGAAAGTTACAGGAGCGATACTCTTGCGATGGACAGGACCGGACGAGGATCGGCATTTACATCAAAAAATGATATAGCACTGCAGGGGAAATCGATAGCAGGAAAAAAGATTGCAGAAACATCCGAATATGCATCAATAGCAAAGGGTGTAAGGGAGCAGTCTTTTGCCTCAATTACAGATACGCAGAATGGACAGCATATGATAAAACGAACCGGCAAAGTGGCTGAAACAGATATAGTGCCTCTGGAAAAGGCGTCCAGGGATTCTCTGTTTTCCTCCTCCGGACAGATAAAGAACATTGATGAGAACCAGTATGTAATTTCAAGGTCAGAACAGGCGGTAAAAATGGATACAGTGCCTGAACACCCGGAAAAAAGGAACGTGAATTATCCTGCAACGAACTTCAGCAGTCCATCAGGGAAGGAGACCGCAACTGACAATGATGGCATACCTGCTATTTCAAGGCCTGCTGTTCCGGCCGGGCCGGTTTTAAAACAGAGCATCCCTGCTGAAAAAAAGCAGTTACTCAAAGAGACCATACTTGATGGTGAGGGACGGGAAGACCGGGACGCATCACCCGGCCTGTCTATCCAGGCGGTCCCCCTGGAAGATTTACATGCCTGTTCAAATGCTCTGGATGAGAGAACACTAAAGAAAAAAATATTACGCATAATCAATGACAGGAAGACATGCTACAGTCAGGATATTGGAGAATATGTATTTATGGGAACTGCCAGATTTGCATCTTTTGATATGAAAATATTTCCCAGGACGGGAAGAACACTGTCTAACAGATGTGAGGAACTGAGAAACGCTCTTCACTGTTTAACTTTAAATTAAGGAAGAATTGAATGAAACATCTAATGATTATTTTTCTGTTGTTTATTGTAACTCCTGTATATGCCCAGACTGATACAGGCCAGTCCAGGTGGGACGTGTATCTGGACCATGCATATGAACTGACCTATTGGGATGAGGATGAATTAAAGGACTGGGTTATTGATCAGGAAAAAGATTTTGGTCAGACCCTCGTCCAGTATGCAGATATATGGCAAAAGAACCTCTTTGGATCTCAGGGAAACAATGCAGAGGGAAAGGGAAGGGTCCCTTATCCTGAAGATACATTTAAGCGTCTGGCATTGGCAGAACTTCTGTTATACCTGGTCAGCGAAGATATAAACAGGCTTGATGAGGCAATCCGGGTTATGGAAGAGTTAAAGGGGAAGATAGAAAAATCTGAAATCGCATTCTGGTACCATCTTATTCAGGCGTATGATGCACTGGCAGAAAGGGGGGAAGAATTTGAAAAGGCAACCGGTAAATTTGTAAAGAGTATTTTTAAAATCTGGCTGAATATTGTATTGCCGCTCGAAGAAGAATTTTCAGTATTAAAGGTGCCTTCGACACCGGTTTCGATGAAAGGTTTTGCGTTCAGTGTTCCCTATCTCTATGAAAACATAGCAAACATGATATTAAGAAAAGCAATAGTTCAGTGTGAACTCCGCAACACAGGAGCACTTGGTGCTGTTATCCTGGCCCTGCATGAAAGACTGAGCCTTCCAAACGGATATACCGATACGGTGAAGACCATTGTTAACCGCATGTCAGGACCAAAATCCGACGCTAACAACCTTTTTTATACTGTTATCTTTCTTGAAGCAGAGCAGCACCGGTTTTCATCTCAGAAAGCACTGAATGAAAGCGGCCTGTCATCCGAAGCTGAGGAGACATTCAGCAAGTCAGGTCGTTATTACAATCTTTCATATGATTCGGCAAATACCAGCCAGGGAAGAGCGGCCGTGCTGAGTGATTATATGGACCTGGTAAGCTTTGCATATTCCAGACTGCCCATGAGGGAGGAAATTGATAATGACAGCATATTTGCCCGCATGTCAGTTCATCAGGGGAACCTTACCGTTAGTAAGGCAATGGATCTGTTTGATGAGCTTTCTGATTCAGAAATAAGGCTGAATGACTGGGAACAGCATGGTTTTGCACAGAGAAGTGACTATCTAGCTGCCATGCACAGTCTCTGGAGTTCCATTGTTGAGATATCCCTGTGGAGTGCATATTATCATGAAAAGGAAATATCTGATGAAGACTATCAGATTTACTCAGACAATGTCATTAAAACAGAGGCTGCACTTCTTCTGTATCTTGATTTTTTTGAGAGGTATTTAGGTAACGGATACATGGATATAATCCCTGATAATGCCTATTTTAACGCTGCTGAAGCAGCAGCAAAATATTCAAGCCTGAATAGCAGGCTTGCACCATATAGTTCTGGTATGGCTAATTATAAAAAGGCTTTTAACAGTATATTGCAGTATGTCGAGATCTTTCCATTTAATCCTGAAGCGGTAATGGAGCTGGCCCATCAGGTAAATGAGATGGGCAAACCGGGACTGTATGTAAAATATGTTCTGCCCATTGCCTCGAAGCTGAAAGAAATGAGGCTTACACAATCATTGCAGGATGGAGAGGGTGGAGACCCTCTCATTTCATCACTGGTAGATCTGCAGCAGGCAATCCCTGATATCATGATGAAAGCCAATACACTGATCTATCTGCGGGGAAACGGCGCCAAAACTGTCAGAGAAGATATTAAGTTAAAACAGAAGGGCATATTCAACAAAAGCAGAACATACGTATCGACTGATATCAGCGGTGTCACATCGGATAATTATGATCAGGTCAGCTCTGTGCTTAATGATATTATCGATCAGCTAAGCTCAGGACCGGTTATGAAGGGAGACAGCGGCAGGGACAGGTTTATCCTGGATGTGAAACAGTTGAAGGAAGAAATAACTGCACTTCAGGAAGCTGAACAGATAATGGCAGATATGGACAAGTATACAGAGACAAGCAGAAACATCAGGAAGGAACTCGCTCAAAAAATAGACCACCCCTTACATACTGTCCTGCGCCGGGTCTTTTATGAAATGTCTGTGAATAATAATAAGTATTACCAGACGTTCAGTATGGTGAAGTGAAGAAAAGAAGTAAGACTTAAGATTCAAAACTTAAGATATGGGAAGTTAACCGCAACAATTATTATGTCTGAGTTTACTGCAGGGCCACCTGACCGCTCAGAATAATATGTGTAATCTCAGGATCGAACTGGGTGCCTGAGTGTTCTCTCAGTTCACTCATGACATCCTCCATAGGGAGGGCCTTCCTGTATGGTCTGTCACTCATCATGGCATCAACTGCGTCTGCAACTAGAACGATTCTTGCTGAAAGAGGAATCTGCCTGCTCTTAAACCCTTCAGGATACCCCCTGCCATCAAAACGTTCATGGTGGTACAAAATCACCGGTACTGCTTCTTCCAGGAAAGGAACAGACTGGACAATTCTCGCGCCTATGGCCGGATGGTTTTTCATCTCTTCATATTCATCCTGTGTAAGCCGGCCTTTTTTCCTGAGAATGGTTTCCTCAATACCTATTTTGCCAATATCATGTATCGAAGCTGCATGCTCCAGTCCTTTGATGGTCTCTTCAGCGACACCCATGACTTTTGCCAGTGCCGATGCCAGTTCAGCCACACGGTTGGAATGGTTATACGTGTAGTGGTCCTTGGCGTCTATGGTGTGGATCAGGGCTTTTACCGTTCCATCGTAATAATGCATAATGCTGGCACGGGCCTCGCTTATCTGGCCTTCAAGCTTTGATGTCGTGTCCAGAAGTTTGTCCCGCTCCATCTTTAACCCGGCGCTGGTACGACTTTTTTCAAGTCCTTTCTCAACGACCATAAGCACGTCATCCTTATCAAATGGTTTGATAAGATAATCAAATGCACCGAACCGTATGGCATCACGTGCAGTTTCAAGACTGGCATACGCGGTGAGAAGAATGACTTCCGTATCAGGATGGATGTTTTTTATTTCCTGTAATGCAGTTATCCCGTCCATCCTGGGCATTTTAATATCCATGACCACCAGGTCTACCGGATTCCGGACCATCATATCCAGCCCCTCCCTTGCCCCGGAAGCGGTTGAAACAATATATCGGTCCTTTAAAACCATGCGGATCGATTCTCTCGGTGCCAGTTCATCATCGATGACCAGAATTTTATCTCTATTGTCCATTTACATGTCCTCCTTCAGTAGAGACCGCCGCGTCTCTGTTCTCAACGATGGGTAGTCTGATGATAAACGATTCAACATCTCCCTGAGATATTACATCAAGGCTGCCTTCATGCCCCTCAATAATCTTATGGCTGATCGGTATATTAAGTTCTGTGCCAAGGTGCTCAATTTCAAGTAAAGGCTTTAAATAGACGTTCTTTTCCTTTTTGTTGCAGTCCGTATTTTTGTAATCAACTGATATCTCAACGATCGAGTCTCTTTGTCTGGTCCGGTCAGTACCTATCCTGATATGGGTCCCCTCAGGGGTCAAATCAATAATACTGGACATAATATAGTAGATGGCCTTTATCATCTGCCTTTTGTCAACATTAATGAATACGGGCCTTTCAGTAAGAGTCCTGGACAACCGGTGCGTCCGGGGCAGGTTCTTTGAGAGGAAATCAGAAGATTCATTTATAAATACGTTAATATCATATAATTTCAGATTATAATTCTGAGTGCTTGAAAACGTCACAAGTTTGTCTATCAGACTGGTAAGTTTATTGATGGAGTCCTTGACAGTTGATACATAAAAATTCTGAAGATCGTCATCTGTCAGTTTATCACTCAGAAGCTGCATATACGTCTGAATGGATGTGAGCGGGTTTCTTACTTCATGGGCTATTTTTGCCACAAGATCATTTACTGCTTCGAGTTTTGCTGTCCTGCTGTTCTGCTCTGCAAGCTTCTTGGAATCTGAAATGTCTGAGAATATAATGCCGGCACCAAACGGGACCTGGTGCTCATCCTGAAGCCTGTAGCTGTTTATCCCCACGGACAATTTGTCAGTTCCGATTTCAGTCTCATGCCTGGTATAAGATGTGCCTGCCACCAGGGTCCTGAGCAGGATGTCTCCAAGGGGGTAGGGCAGTGCCCTGACATCCTTACCCATCATGCTTTCTGCGTTTATTTTAAGAATTTCTGATGCCTGATTGTTAAAGAATGTTATTTTTTCATCACTGTCAATGGCTATCATGCCGCTGTTCATGCTCGACAGGATATTATTCGTAAACTCTTTTTGATACCACATCTGATGATAAAGGTCTATGTCCTTGACCGCAGCTGCAAGATAGTTGCAGAGGACATAGATCATTTCCAGTTCTTCCCTGTAAAATGGCTCCTCTGTTACTTTGCCGTTAATATTAAATATTCCGATGAGTTTGCCCTTGTATATCATGGGAAAAGACACGGAACACTGCAGGGCCTCCATCTCACTGTTAATATCAATTGAAGCAGTATCGGGGAAACTGACCGGTTTATGCATGATACGGTTGGTTTTTGCAAGCCAGGCAGCAAGAGCGCTGTCCTGTCCTATGCGTATGTTTTCTGCAATATAGGGATCAATACCAAGGTGTGATTTGACATGAAAGTTTTCCTTATTTTTCAGCAGCACTGACATCCTGCTCACTCTGGCAATTTCCATGACTGAGTCCATAAACGTATCAAGGAGTTTTCTCATGTCAAAACTGGCCGTTAACATACGTGCAAAGTTGACCACAATTTTTTCATTTATTACATTGCCGTTCGGCATGTGATCATCAAATCCCGGAGACCTGCCCGCCTTTCTTGTTTTATAGCCGGGTTCCGATGGCAGGGACCTGTCGGCCTGCTTTAATAATTTTAACCTGCGCTTTAACTGCTGTTTGGCAAGAGCATCCTCTACGGAAGACAATAAATGTTCACCGGCATCTTCAATTGAAATTGTGCCAATAACACTCCGGGGCAGGTTTTGAGGAAGCTGATCTCTCTCTCCCGGCATGAGAAGCAGGGCCATGCCTTCATCAAGACGGTCAAGGAATTTCCGTATATCTGCCGGGTCAAGACCGGCAGTGTCTATAAGGACAAGGTTAAGCGGAATATTGCTGTTCAGGTCCTCCAGTTCTGAAAGAGTCTTTAGCGGATAAACGGTATATGTATCAAGAACAGTCTTAATGTTAAATATTAATTTATTGCTTTTGCTTAATAGAGCAAGTAATTCCATGTCTTATCTTTCAACTGCCATGTGATGTAAACCAGACAGACATACTGCAGAGATCTGAGGTCAATGTCCATATTATAATCTTTATATCATATTCTGTACAGGAAGGGTAATGGTAAAACTTGTGCCTGCTGCAATTGAGCTTTCAACATGTAAGTCACCTTTATGGTCTTCAATAATCCGTTTGCTGATGGCCAGTCCAAGACCAACGCCCATCTCCTTGGTAGTGACAAACGGATCAAATATTTTAGAGATGCTCTCAGGTTCTATCCCATCTCCTGTATCGGTTATGATGATGTCCACATTATTTCCGTTCGGATTTACATCCACTGTTAACAGACCCTCACCATTCATTGCCTGGTATCCGTTGGTAATTATATTTACAAAGGCCTGGTTCAGTTTTGAAGCATCTCCTGTCATGAGAATCTCCCGGTCCCCGTATTTTTTCTTCACAGCTATGCTTCCCGTACTGTAGGGGGCCTTTCCCTTCACATAGTCAACCGTATCATCAAGCAGAGAGACAAGATTGAAATTATTCATGCGCGATGCCTTCTTATGCATGGAAAAGTCGAGCAAATCATTAATGAGGCCATCAATTTTTTCGATCTCTCCCTCCACGATTTTTGAAAAGGTGTTCCTGAACTCCATATCATTATATTTTTCAGGCATGAGCTGGGCAAACGTTTTTAATGAAGTCAATGGGTTTCTGATTTCATGAGCAAACGTAGCGGACATCATGCCTATTGATGCAAGCCTTTCAGACTGTACCTTGTCCCTGTAAAGATTTGAATGTTTAACAGCGATGGCCATTTGTTTGGATATGGTGCCAAGCAAAGAAATGTCCTCATGTGTGAAGATGTCACAGGACATTTTCTCGCCAACCATCAGGAGCAGGGAGGGGTTGTGCTCTACCAGCACAGGTACCAATACCTCTCCGTGAAAGAGGTCGAAAGATCTCTTTATGCTCTTCACAAGGTCGGTCCCGGTGTCTTCCTGAAGACCGGAAAGCTCGTCCTTAATAATTATTTCCTTTGCCTGTTTGTAATACCTGATTATATCCAGTGATGGCTCAAGTCCGAGGCTGGCGGATGCAATGCCCCTGTTTCTGCACTGTTTAGTCGTTGCATCTGATTTCATCGATGTCCTGCTGATGATGTTATACCCGGTGCCCGGCACATATGACAGGATGTACATATCTCTTAATCCCAATACATTGCAGACCTTATTACCGATAAAGTCACAGATTTCCTGCAGATCAAATTTGGTAGAGAGGCCGGAACTTATGTTCTGAAGGGTAGAATAGTAATTATAGGTTTTTTTATAAAAGATCCTGTCTATTAATTCCTGGGTCCTCTGTCTGAGAGGATTGAACAGAAAAGCGATGATGACGGCTGAAAACAGGCTGACCTTAAATGAATCTACTCTGATAAACACAGACAATGCTTTCGTAATGGTGAGAACCAGAACAACAAAAAGAGCCATGAGAAGTCCTCCTGAAAACGAGTAGACCATCCCTCTCTTTAAAGGCATATTTATTCCCATCAGACGATACCTGTACATGGCATACGCTATTATTACTGCATATACCGGAACAGCATACGTAGCAATGGGATGGATCTGGAACAGACCAGGGGCAATAACTGGCAGGATGTTGGTACTCCCGCCCGCATATCCTATAAGAGACCCGGTAATGAGAAATTGCAGCTGCTTTTTTCTCAGACCGCACGAGCGTCCATATGCCTTGAACAGCAGAATAAATGCATACATGACGCTGCCCGTCCAGAATACAAGTATCGACATAATGACGAAAGATCTCAGGGGTACAAGGCCAGATGCATTTTCATAAAAATATAAAAAAACAGTCTCTGTAACCCACAAAACAATGCTGCCGCCGTATAAATATACAACGATCCTGTTTTTTAACTTATCCAGCCGTAACAGGGTATAAACGAAATGTACAAAGGCCGCAGCAATGAATATTGCCCCTGAACATAATATGAAAGCCCTTAAGGAAGATGCAACAGTGCTGATGGAACTTATATAGTAGGCCTGCCCAGAACTCCAGAGGACGATACAGAAAGAATAAAAGGCAAAAGCCCTGTTTATGTTTTTGCGGGAGTCTTTTAATAATACAAAGAGGGCTAATCCTAAAAAAGATACGGCTGAGATGAGCAGGGCAGCAATGTAATGATGAACAATGCTCATATTGTTTCACCATAAAAAAAAATTATAATAATTCTGTCCAGGGGTACATATCCTGCACTGCTTTGTTTCGTGTTGAAATGCATAATTCAAATAAAATTAATTATTCAATAATATATACAATTTAGTATGAAAAGTATAGGTAACAAATTTATAAATCATTGAATCTTTATAACTTAATTGACGTAAAGGTTCTAGGCGGACATCAACATATCTGCCGATAGCTGATTCGGACTGTTCACTTTTCTCTCATGATTACCCTATAATAAATAACGTAAGAAAAGGAGGTTTGTACATATGAGGGCAAAACCGGCATTACTATGCAGACAGTGTAATGGAAAACTGGAACTCAAAATCGGGTGAAGGGGTGCAAAACTGCGCTGCATGGACTGCAGCACTACCTTTCCAATCGAAGATTATGTGGATGAGCTGGACATGAATTTCTGGGAAAAACTGTCAAATCGTTCCTGCGACAGAGTGTAATTAAGAGTTTTTTCCCTGCCAATAAAAATTTAATTACCGTAGTGTTGACAAATTAAGCGTTTTTTCATTATCATGTTATGTTCTATTAGTTACTATATTGCATAGCGAGGGAATATGAAAACATTATCAGCTAAACATACAGATGTTGAAAGAAAATGGCATGTGGTTA
>CAMYJJ010000079.1 GCA_947258735.1 Thermodesulfovibrionia bacterium
CTTAAAGCAACAACTTCATTGACAGGTGATAATTCCAGTGCTTCAGCAATCAGCTTACCCGCAGAACCGGTCACACTCAGAAAACCTCCCGAAGTGGTTTTCTTTAAAAGATCGTATGCATCGGGAAGAGGGTTCCCTTTGTGACGTACATATTCGGACTCAAGAACAGAACCGTTTCTGTCCATTACAACAAGCTTCACGCTTACTGACCCTGCATCTATACCAATAAATCTTTTCATATCAGGCTACCTTACTTTCTTAAAGATATATTTAATCTCTTTTCGAGAGATGTTATTTTACCATCTATCCTGTCCTTCACGCCCTTTCTGTCATCGATTGAAATGGACGTCAGGACCCTTTCACTGCTGTTCGCTGTTTTTTCATGACACGTTCTGATCAGGTTCATTACTTCATCCCATGTACCTTCCACTACAGTACCCATGGGATTCAGCTTATAGGGCAGCCCGCTATTATCTATTATCTGCAAAACCTTTGCAACATCATTTCCCACACTTACACCCTTATCCAGAGGGACAATACTGAATTGCGCAAGCATTATATTAATTCTGATTTAGTTCTATTAAACAACATTGAATTGTTAGAGGCATATCTACAGGCAAAAACAGACGTTTGCATACAGAAGTGTAATTAAAATGATGAAATTGAGAAACATCCATTGTTTATATGATATATCATAAAATTAAAAGGTAATTCAATATGTACACTAAGCTTCCTTTTTTGCCGCTTCCTTTTCAGTTATCAGCTTCTGTGCAATATGGGCCGGCACTTCTTCATAATGAGAGGACTCCATGGTATACATGCCCTGTCCGCTTGTCAGGGAATTAAGCTGGTTCGCATACGTCAGCATTTCAGCCATGGGCACGAGTGCTGCCACCTGCTGGTCTCCGTTTGGAGCGGTATCGACCCCCTGTACTTTTCCGCGCTTTGAGTTAAGATCTCCTATAACATTGCCAAGGAACTCTTCAGGGGTGTTCACTTCCACCTTGACAATCGGCTCAAGAATGGTTGCCTTTGCATCAGGGGCTGCCTTCTGTAAAGCCATTGAGCCTGCAATCTTAAATGCCATTTCAGATGAATCCACTGCATGATATGAACCGTCATACAGGGTGACCTTCATATCCACAACAGGATTACCTGCAACAAGGCCGTCTTTCATTTTTTGCACAATACCTTTTTCAACAGCAGGTATATATTGCCTCGGAATGGCCCCGCCTACAATCTTGTTTTCAAACTCAAACCCTCCTCCCCTCGGCAGGGGTTCCAGCTTAATCCAGCAGTCCCCGAACTGTCCCCTTCCGCCCGACTGCTTTTTGTATCTTCCCTGTGCGCTCGCAGCTTTCTTTATTGTTTCCCTATAGGGGATTTTTGGAGATTTCATATTCACTTCAACACCGAACTTCCGCTTGAGCTTTTCAAGGGTAATTTCGATATGCATCTGTCCGGTACCGCCCAGTATCATCTCTGCAGACTCTTCGTCCCTGTGAAACTTTAATGCAGGATCTTCCTCAAGCAGCCGGTAAAGGCCTGTTCCTACTTTTTCCTCATCACCCCGGGACTTCGGCTCGATAGCGTAGGATATCATTGGATCGGCAGGCTGTACTGTTTTAAACAGTACAGGATGAGACGGGTCTGACATGGAGTCCCCTGTCTGGGCCTCTTTCAGTTTTGCCACGGCAGCTATTTCACCGGGACCCACCTCTTTGACAGGCACCTGGATCTTGCCATTCAGGTAGAACATATTACCCATCTTTTCTTTCCTGTCCTTTGTGGCATTGATTAAGTTTGAATCTGACTTCAGTATGCCTGAGTAAACCCTGAATATGGTAAGCTTGCCTGCAAAGGGGTCTGCAATGGTCTTGAAAACCTTTAATGAGACAGGCTGATCAGCCTCAGGTTTTATGGCTTTATCCTCATCAGATTTGGTGTCTCTGGCAATTACGGGTGACTGGGCAGCACTTTCTACCGGTGAGGGAAGACAGGTAAGTATGGTATCCAGAAGAGGCTGAATCCCTATATTGGCTGTTGCTGAACCACACAAAACAGGGACGATAGTTCCTGCAAGGGTGCCTGCCTTGATACCTTTATTAATTTCATCTTCAGTAGGGTCTGTTCCCTCAAGGTATTTTTCCAGCAAATCGTCATCAGATTCTGCAACCTTTTCTATCAGCTGCTTGCGGCTTTCATCGGCATATTCCTTGTATTCATCAGGGATGTCTCCTTCAGAAGGCTTCCCATCCCTGAATGTAACCGCCTTCATCTTCAACAGGTCTATAATCCCCTTAAATGCAGGACCTTCTCCCATAGGGACAGTTATGGGTGCAAGAGATGCTTTATATGACTTTTCAACTCCATCTACCGCTGTCTGAAAGCTGGCATTTTCTTTTTCCATTTTATTGATGAATACAATTCTCGGTAAATTGTATTCATCTGCATACTGCCAGACCTTGCCTGTTTCAGCCTTAACGCCCACCCGGGCGCCAACGACAACAACCGTCCCATCAACAGCACTGAGGCAGCACTTCGTGTCCTCCAGAAAATTAATAAAACCCGGGGTATCAATAAGATTTATCCTGTTACCGTTCCAGTCACAAAAAGCAGCAGCAGACGATATTGAAAATTTCCTGTGTATCTCCTCAGGTTCAAAGTCAGTCGTAGTGCTTTCAGTATCTACACTGCCCATTCGTTCTATCGCCTTTGTATCATATAAAATGGCTTCTACCAGCGAAGTCTTTCCTGCCCCGCCTCCGGCGATTACAGCGACATTTCTGATCTTTCCTGCGTCAATACCCATTAGTTATCCTCCTCTGGAAATATTATTTTTCGTAACCTGGAATTAGATATGTAATATGCTCCAATAAAAAAAGAACTCAAACTGCCCTGGCAATCAGCTGACAATTTCTCCGATATACGGTTTGGACTCTGCCTTTGATTCAAGCTTTCCAGACCAGACCTTCACCCCTATTAATGATACTATGAGTGATGCGAAACCACAGATAGCAGCAACGAGATCAGAACTGGTATTTAAAAAATATACTTCTCCAATATTTTTCCCCACAATAGCGCCTGCAATGAAAAGCACCAGGGGTAATCCATAGACTATCATAGATCCCTTGAGATATGCTTCAGCCTGAAGAAGCACCTTTACCGTCTGTCCTTCCTTTGCATTGACAGGGTTGAGTGCCTCTATCTCCATTCCTTCAGAAGTTGACTCGCAGGCCCCCTTTGCCGTGCAGCCTTCACAGGCCCCCCGCTTCTGCACAGACACCCTTGCCGTCTCTCCTTCTGTTTTCATTACAATGCCGATTTCTTCTATCATTTTAAAGGCCGTGACGCGTGACGCGTGACGAGTAATCGGTAAGGGTTCTGGAGTTTATGTTTAATATATTGCTCATTCGAATTAGGTTATGCCTTAAAACCCGTTACGCATTACGCGTCACCCGTCACTGTCTTTATCCTCTAAGCAGTTTATATTCAATACTGTCCACAAGCGCCTGCCAGGATGCTTCGATTATATTCTCAGAGACCCCGACCGTACCCCATTTGTGTTTTTTGTCTCCTGATTCAATGAGTACCCTTACCTGTGAGGACGTACCCTCGCCTGCTGTAAGCACCCGTACTTTATAGTCGATCAGTGATACTTCCTTTAATTGAGGGTAGAACTTCTCCAGCGCCTTTCTCAGCGCATTATCCAGCGCGTTGACCGGACCATTACCGTTAGAGGCAGTATGCTCAAGCTTATCCCTGATCTTTAACATGATAGTTGCTTCACTGATCGGGGGTGCACCTTCCTGTCTCTTGGAGTCGATCACCCTGAATCCGATCAGGTCAAAGAATTTTCTATGCATGCCAAAACTCTTCTTGATTAAAAGCTCAAGCGAGGCCTCAGCGCCTTCAAACTGGAACCCCTGGTTTTCAAGCTCCTTGAGCTGTTTTACTATCTCAAGCACCTTTGGTGAATCAGGGTCAACCTTCAGGTTAAAGTCTTTTATCTTACGGATGATATTGCTTTTTCCGCTCAGGTCCGATACAAGGACCCTCTGATAGTTGCCGACCAGCTCAGGTCTGATATGCTCATAGGTCTCGGGGTGCCTCAGTATGGCGCTGACATGGATACCGCCTTTATGGGCAAAAGCACTATCACCGATAAAGGGCTGCCTTTTTAAGGGCCTTATATTTGCAATTTCACTCACAAACCGTGAAACGTCCTTTAGTTTCTTTAATTTACTGGCAGTTATACAGCTCTTATTGAGTTTTAACTTTAGATTTGGCATGACAGACACCAGATTGGCATTGCCGCACCTCTCCCCTATTCCATTGATCGTACCCTGCACATGAGAAGCGCCTGCCTGAACGGCTATAACGGAATTGGCTACCCCGCATTCTGCATCGTTGTGGGCATGTATTCCGATCGGCATCTTGAAGGTTCCTGCTACATGCTTTACAATCGCCTCCACCTCGCCCGGCATGGTCCCGCCATTTGTATCGCACAGGACAAGACAATACGCTCCTGCTGAAGCAGCTGCTTCAAGTGTCTTTATCGCATATTCCGGATTGGCCTTGTAGCCGTCAAAGAAATGTTCTGCATCAAATATGACACGCGGCACTTTCTTATGCAGATATGCAACAGTATTATAAATAAGGTCGAGGTTAACCTGAAGAGATACTCTCAGGGCCTCTCTTGCATGAAAATCCCATGTCTTCCCGAATATGGTAATAACCCGGGTCCCGGCTGCAAGAAGCTCTTTAATGCCGGGGTCCTGATGGACCTTTTTAGATGCCCTGTGAGTAGAACCAAAGGCGGTCAGTGTTGCATTCTTCAGCTGAACGTTAGAAGCTTTCCTGAAAAACTCCGCATCCCGCGGATTGGAGCCGGGCCAGCCCCCTTCAACATAATGTATCCCGAACTCATCAAGCTTATGAAGTATGCGCAGCTTATCTTCGACAGAAAATGAGATGTCTTCAGACTGCGCCCCGTCCCTTAATGTTGTATCGTAAATCTCAATTTTTTTCATGTTTAATTCAAGGCACACAATCACAAAGAGACAAAGCAACTAAGAATAATTGCTTTTCAGCTATGTGCCTCTGTCCCTTTATGAATTGAGGTTAATAATATTGTATCCACGTTGAACAGGTACAATTCTATAATATCGTAAACAGATCACTGTTTTGCCAGTTCAAATGAATCATGCAGGACCTTCACAGCCTTTTCAGTCGCATGTGCATCCACGACGCATGATATTTTTATTTCTGACGTGCTTATCATCATAATATTAATTTCATTTTTTGCGAGGACTTCAAACATTTCTGCTGCAACACCAAAGTGTGACTGCATGCCTACGCCAACAATCGATACCTTGGCAACGTTCGTATTCATGTTCACGCCTTTGGTTCCCATATCATCAGAGACCTTCTGAATGATGTCATATGCCCTGTTGCCATCAGCCCTGGAGACCGTAAATGATATATCGGTTGCATGATCAACATTACTGATGTTCTGTACGATCATGTCAACATTGATGTTCGCAGCTGATATGGCATTAAAAATTTCGGCAGCTATGCCGGGTCTGTCAGGTACGCCCATGATGGTTATTCGTGCCTGGTTTTTATCATGGGTAACTCCTGTGACTACTATCTTTTCCATAACTCCGTCCTCCTTTGTGACAAGCGTCCCCGGCGCCTGGTTAAAACTTGACCGAACTACCAGAGGTACTTCGTATTTTTTTGCAAATTCAACAGCGCGGCCATGAAGCACCTTGGCACCGAGGCTCGCCATCTCAAGCATCTCATCATATGAAATCCTGTCCATTTTCATGGCATCCGGCACGATCCTCGGATCTGCGGTATAGACGCCTTCAACATCGGTGTATATTTCACAGGCATCGGCTTTTAAAGCAGCGGCAATAGCAACGGCAGTTGTATCTGATCCGCCCCTTCCAAGTGTTGTCACATCCTGGAATTCATTAATGCCCTGAAACCCGGCAACGACAGGTACCTTTCCCTCATCAAGGGCAATTTTAAGCCTGCTTGCCTCTATCTCCTCAATCATTGCCTTGGTATGAGAGCTGTCCGTCATGATCCCGACCTGTCTGCCGGTGAAGCTCATTGATTTTTGTCCAAGCTGCTGGATGGCCATCGCCATCAGGGCGCTTGTTATTCTCTCTCCTGATGACAGCAGCAGATCCATTTCTCTCTCATCCGGACTGTCAGTAATTTCACTGGCAAAGCCGACAAACTTGTCTGTTTCACCGGCCATGGCTGATACCACAACAATGACCTGATTGCCCTTTTCGGCAACTGATACAACACGCTCTGCAACAGCCTTGATTCTTTCAGTGTTGGCGACTGACGTGCCGCCGTATTTCTGTACTATTAAAGCCAATTCTGATTCACCTCAAATGGTATTAAATTCAAGAAATATATATTAGTTCTTCTGAAGGAAATAATCCATCAGTTTATACCCTTTTTCAAACTTCATGGCTGTCTTCATTCTGCATATATTTTCAGAGTAAGACTGTGCCAGCGACGTACGTCCTTCCTGTTTATTGCTTGAGTAAATTACAAATGGTACAGGGTCTGCAGTATGAGTCCTCACACTGATTGGGGTAAGATGGTCAGGCATTAACAACACTGTGAAATCACCGAACTTTTTTAGCCCCTTCATTATCGGCCCAACAATTTTTGAATCAAAGTCTTCGATTGCCCTGATCTTGTCCCTTATGCTTCCGTTATGACCGGCTTCATCCGGGGCTTCCACATGCACATACACAAAGTCACATTTATTAAGGGATCGTACTGCCGCATCAGCTTTACCTTTATAATTCGTATCAATGTATCCGGTTGCACCTTTTACGTTTATCACATCAAAACCAACACAGATGCCCAGCCCCTTTGTCAGGTCTACTGCTGATATGAGAGATCCCTTTAATCCATACTTTGATTTAAATTTAGGCAGAACAAGCTTCCTGCCCTGCCCCCAGAGCCAGATACTGTTGGCGGTCGCCAGACCTTTTTTCTTTCTCGCTTTATTGACAGGATGGTCGGTCATGATATGATTTGATCTTTCCATCAGGTCAAGCAGCACATTGCTCCCTGTTCCGGAGGGAAGATGTCCCTTTGCCTCCTTACCGGTTATATCATGTGGAGGTATGCATTTAATTTTGTCCCTTCCATTTTTCCAGACCAGCAGATGCCGGTAGCTTACACCCGGGTAAAACCTGATATCTTTGCTGCCAAGCTTCCTGTCAATACATGTGATGAGTTTCCGTGATTCGGCAGTAGTGATGTGACCTGCACTGTAATCAATCATCCGGGAGCTGTCTATCTGCATATCATCCCCAAATTCCAGATTCACTACATTGCACCTGTATGCCACATCTTTCGGGCCAAGTTTAATCCCCTGATATTCTGCCTCAATCGGTGCTCTGCCGCTATAGTATGTTGATGGATTGTAGCCAAGGATCGCCAGGTTTGCAACATCAGAACCGGGATCAAAACCAGGGGGGATTGTCCGTGCCTGTCCCACCTGTCCTTCGCGGGCAAGTCTGTCCATATTGGGCGTATTGGCCTTTTGAAGGCATGTCCTGTTGCCAAGGGTCCTGATCGGCCTCCCGGCCATACCATCACCTATCAATACAACATATTTCATATAATGTGCTTTTAATATATATAGTTAAGGCAAGGATTATCTTAACTTTTATTCTTTATAAAAGTGAAGACTGATAAATATCATGGTAAGGAGGCAACAATTAATTATTTCTTATACCTGTTATTTTTATTTGATGCTGATAGAATAATTCAGGCCGCGTTATATTTTTGTAAATCCATCATACTATACGTTAATGGGGGGAGAGAATGGGAAAGAAAAGCTGGCTGACCGGGTTAATACTATGTGCAATTATATTTGCATATTCAGACAATTCATATTCCGGGCTGCAGCAGACAAGGACAATCTCTTTTGCTTCAAAACAGGTTAATTCCGCTTGGGTCCAGTCAAAGGGGAAGTTATTAAATCAGATAACATACAGTTATCACTCATCTGATCAGAAATTTACAACTCTCGGATTTTTTAAAACAGGTGAAGTTATCAGTCTTGACAGCGATAACCATAAGGAACCGGCACCCGAGTTTACTGCACATGTTATTACCTATCATGGATCATTTGGGGTGACTGACCAGATCACGGTATTTACCAGAATTCCCTGGATTAAGACATCATATGAACGTGTTCAACGTTTCACAGATGAAGAAGGCCCCGATGGTATTGGAGATATTGACTTCGGAATTAAATATTTAATATCAGATAATCTCATGGACACAGGCATTCTGTTTTCTGCACAAGGTTTTTTGAAAATCCCCAAGGCGTATGACTTTGATAATCCTGTGATTACAGTACCGCTTGGAGATGGCCAGTATGACATGGAATTCGATCTGCTCTTTGGGAAAGACTGGGGCAGAAGTTATGCCATATTGCATACAGGTTATAAGTACCGCTTTGAGAATAAGGAGCTTGATCCTGTTACGTTCAACCCATCTGATGAAATCAGGGTTCTGATTGGAGGAGGATTTGATATTAATTCCAAATTAACAGTCAGAGGTAGCATTGACTGGACCAAATCTGCTGAAAACGCTGATGTATCAGATGCGTTGATAATAGACAGTTATACCGAGGGGGGGCAAGTATGGCATGGAGATACTGTGCTTATCAAAGATACCCTTGGCATAGAGCAGAATATTTTAAACATAGGGGTAGCTTTGCATTATCATGTTAGCGAACGAATTGGAGCCTCTATTGCATTGAATAAAGACATTAAAGGCCTGGACTTTATTGGCACTAAAAATGCTGCTGAGATATCCACATTCAGTCTGGCATTGTCATATGTGCATTAAGCGTATTCCTCTGTCTCTAAAAGCATCTATTATAGTTTCTTTTTAACAAATCACCTGTTAAAAGAGATCTGCAACATGCTATTATTTCTCTGATACCATTTCCGATGAAACAGAATAAAAGAATATCAAAATTACTGAAACGCGAGTGCGGGCAGTGTACATCCTGCTGTCGTGATATCCAGGTTGATATTACCGATGCAGATCTAAAACGTCTTGTAAAACACACTGGCATATCTGCTGACAGGCTGGTAAGGCTGTACGGGCATAATAAAGAAGACAGAGATATAGAAAGTGACTGGATCAATCTGTCCTATGGAAAAAGGGCAATCGTATTAAACAAGAAAAGAAACGGGGATTGTATTTTCATAGGAAAAGACAATGGATGCACAGCCTACACATCCCGTCCCATGACCTGCAGAATATTTCCGATCTGTGTTGTGTATGATGAAGACCATACCATTGTTAATCTGGAGAAATCAGAAGTGATTACTGACAAAACGATTACATGTAAATGCAGTCCCGGAACAGGACAGACGTATAAGAAATTCATGACAACAGCAAAAGAGGCCAGAAAAGAGCACGCCTTATTTATTAAAAAAATTGATCAATGGAATAAGCGTGGCAAAAAAGGGCGAAAGAATGATTTTCTCAGGTTTCTCGGATTCAGGGTCTCATTGAACGGCTCCAAATAGTCAGCATATATGGGAACTTCTTTTACCGATATACCAATGTCCGTCATTCCCGTAATCTTTTAAGCGGGAATCCAGATGTTATTCTGAGGAACTGGATTCTCGATGCGAGTCTTTATGAGAGTCGCTTCGACCGGCTTAAGAACTGCCGGAATGACGTCTTCAGGAGTGTATAATTGTCAGTACATGGTGTGTGATACCGTGCAGCTCTTCTGAGTTTTAGATCATTGAAATGTGTGAACGCGCAAAGATAATTATATGGACATTATCAGTTTTTTTATTGCTTCTATTTTTGATGGCAGTCACATTCTCCAGACAGATCGGATTCAGTGCTGCAATGAAGGGCTCTGCAGTAACCGGACTGATGCTTGCATTCATTTTTGCCTCGATTTTTCTCCTGTATGAACTGCTCCTTCTTATAATTAAAATCGTGCAAAAAAAGAGATCATCTCCAAAGTAGCTTCAATATCAGACAGATTACGTTATCTAACCTCATTTAATAATATCGTTATTTCAGATAGTTACACTATTCTTCATAGCTGGTACTTGACAATATATTAGGCTTCGTCTAATATTATACTTAATATAAATATTGTTATCGTACATAATTAAACTTAATCTAATTTATGTAATGGAAGCTGCTTCTCCCATAAACAGGCGTGAACGAAAGAAGCTGGAAACCAGGCAAAAAATCATCAAGATTGCCATGTATTTATTCAAGAAGCAGGGATTTGACAGCACTACCATGGAACAGATTGCAGAGGAAGTTGATATATCAAAGGCCACCCTTTATAACTACTTCCCTGTCAAGGAGTCTGTCATCAGCGAATACTGGCAGGGCAACGTGAAAAACCTGAAGTACCATCTCCTGAAAATGATACAGCTCATGCCGGACACATCATCCCGGATAAAGAAAACATTCAACACAGCTGCTAATGAGCTTTTCAAATCAAAACAGGACATTTACAAGGTCTATTTAAACCACTGGCTCAGCAATTTCAACAACCCTTCTGTCAGTAAGCGCATGGAGAGCGGGTTTGAGGATATCTTTACCATGATAATAAAGCTGGGGCTGCAGTCAGGTGATATAAGAAAAGACCAGCCCCCTGAGCTTCTGATTAAGCACCTGGAGTTCATGTTCCTCACTGCATGTATAAACTGGTTGTCAGATCCCAAATTATTTCCTCTGGAAAAGACACTGAATCATACGGTGCAGCTTTTCATAGACGGCGCCGGGACCGGTGCGAGGGTCCGTAAAAGTAAAGCAAAAGGCGACAGAAAAGATTCATCCCAGGGTTCTCTCCTGTAATTACAGATTTCCATCCCCCCCTTCCCTAACCCACATAATTCATGCATCAAGGGAGGAAGCTCTTAAAAAAAGTATTGCAACGGTCTTGCAGAAAATCAGGAGATTACACCATGTGCCTTATTGACCTTCCAACGCAATGATATATTTCATAGCATCGTGCCGTATTCAAAACTTTTTCTTAAGACCTTCCTCCCTGACTCA
>CAMYJJ010000080.1 GCA_947258735.1 Thermodesulfovibrionia bacterium
CAGAAGTCATAAGAGACCGTTAATCAACATTATTTATACATAATGTTAGACAATCGTAATGTAGGGGTAATTCATGAATTACCCCTGCATTTTTTTGAGAGAAACGTATGAGCTTTACGTTGATTGAAATGAAAACAAAAAAGGCGTTCCGGACATCCGGAACGCCTTTTTTAATATTTTCCTGATTTAATTACATTTCAGTAACAGTAATCGCGCCCTGCGGGCATGATTCCACACATGTCAGACAGTTGGCACAGTCATCTGCCTGATAAGGATCGGATTTACCATCTGTCATCTGGAAAACTTCTGACGGGCAAAGATTTACACACTCTTCACATCCGTCACATTTTTCGGTATCTACCTGAACATCAATCACGTTGTACTCCTCCTTTTTTATGGATAGGTTGAATAAAAATTATACCCTATATCCTGATACTATTTCAAGATATGAACTCCCCGCCAATGTACATTCCCTTGCTCACATAAGGCATTTCATTTATTGTTTTTCATATGAGGAGCTGTTACATTATAAAATGTCGTCCATTTTCCGGGAAGGGGTGAACATATGAAATTCAAGGGAATTAACCATGTTGCTTTCGCAACAAATGATATGGATACAACCGTGCGCTTCTGGCGTGACCTCCTGGGTATGAAACTTATTGCCGGCATAGGAGATATGGACAACAGGCAGTATTTTTTTGAAGTTGCAGAAAACTGCATGGTATCCTTTTTTGAATGGCCCCGCGTTAAACCGGTTGCGGACAAAGATGCCGGCGCTCCTGTGGAAGGCCCGCTTGTGTTTGACCACATCTGCTTTGAAATTGATACCCAGGACGAATTATGGGCCCTGAAAAACATATTCGAGGCAGCTGATGTGTGGTGCACTGAAGAGCTTGACAACGGATTTATACACTCAATTTTTTCTACTGATCCCAACAATATACAACTTGAGTTCTGTTACAGGATAAAAGAGGTCAACCTGTCACGGACGCCCAGAATAGTCGACCCCCATCCCCCGGAGACCGTTCAGGAAGGTCTTGAACAGCAAAGCAGCAAATGGCCGGCTGCTGATACATATACCCCTCCGGAGGAACGAAAAGTCTATGCCGGTTCATTAAAAAGACTGGTTGAATAATGACATTACCTGTGATATTATTTTTGTAACCAGCTTCCCAGGTTCTATAATATTAACCATGTTCCATATGAATTTTCATTGGTAACATTACGATAAAGGGGAAAGGCCATGAAACGGAGAGATTTTTTAAAAGCTTCCATTGCTGCCACTGCTGCTATAGCAGCAAATCCTTCCTATGCTGATTCCGACATGTCCACGGCAAAGCATGGCAAGGCTGTTGTCAAAAAATACAGCGAGATCGGAAAGACAGGGCTCAGGATGAGCGATATTTCGTTCGGTACGGGCAGACTCCCCTCAGCCTCAATGATTTTACGGGCAGTTGACAGAGGCATTAATTATTTTGATACAGCGCCTGATTATGGTTCTGCAGAAAAATACTTGGGCGAAGCAATGAACAAAATCCAGAGAGATAAGATTATTATCGCTTCCAAGTTCTGCAGTCCCTATGCATATCCCAGTCACCTCCCCCTCGGAAGCAAAAAAAAGGATTATCTCTCATCTGTGGACGAGAGCCTGACGAGGATGAAAACAGACTATATGGACTTCTGCCTTGTACATGCCATTGGTGAACAGAGCGACATCAGGGAAAAGGAAGAGAAAAGGCTTGTCGATGAAGAAATGCTCTCTGCCCTTGAAACGCTGAAGAAATCCGGCAAAGTCCGTTTCCTCGGTGTTTCATCGCATGGTCCGAATAATATGGAAAGCCTTATGATGACAGCGGTGACGTCCGGTCATTTTGATATGATCATGCCTGCATTCAATTTCATGAAATTCCCGAAAATGAAAGACGTGTTAAAAGAAGCTAAGAAAAGGAACGTAGGCGTTGTTGCGATGAAGACCCTTGCAGGTGCAAAGGATTCAGGATTTGAGAGCAAGGATGCACCCTTTGCCCCTGCAGCATTCAAATGGGTGTTGAACCATGAGGAAGTTGACGGTCTGGTTATCACTATCAAATCTGTCTCAGACCTGGACCTGTACCTGACTGCTTCAGGAGAGAAGATGACAGCATCTGATCAGAAGACGCTTGACCGGTACGCAAAGCAGTTCGACCAGGAGTACTGCCGGACCGGATGCAGCGACTGTGAGCCGTCATGTCCCGAGGGGGTGTCCATAGCAACAACTCTCCGCTACCAGATGTATTTCAGGGATTACGGGGATGAAAAAACAGCCATGAAGCAGTATGCAAAACTTGAGTCAAAGGCAGACAGGTGCCTGTCCTGTGAAACAGAGGATTGCAAAAACGCATGTCCCAATGAACTGCCCGTAAGCTCCATGCTTCGCGAGGCCCATGACAATCTGAGCTTTATGGTTTAAATGGCCGTCTCAAATGTATACCGCATAATGCTGCTGGGGCTTCTCCCGGTTGTTGCCCTTCTCATTTATTATAAGGGACAGCATTATGACCCTGCCCTTATAAACTTCAGCCTGTCTCAATCCAGCAATAACAGTATGTCCGGTTTCTTCCCCCCTGCTATTGATACCCTGTCACGCTCAGGGCAGATACGTACGTATACAAAAGATAACCTCTATGAGTATGTAAACGGTCACGCTGAATATTTCATATCATCAGGATTTGTAAACCTTGCTGTAGGAGAATACAGCATCAAGACCGCTGCTGAACCAGATATTGTGGTTGATATTTATGATATGGGTAAAGGCATCCATGCTTTCGGGATATTGTCTGATGAGTCAGGAGGGAATGCAACAGATATCCATGCAGGTATGACCGGATTTAAAACACCGCAGGGGCTCAGTTTTATAAAGGGGCAATACTATATTAAAATATCTTCCTTCAGCAGTTCAGTAGTACTTGAAACCTTCATAGAAGACATTGATAACAGGATTTCTGCCGGAGCAGACCCATTCCCTGAATTTGCACAACTCCCGGAAATAGGAGAGACAGTATCTACCAGGTTTATAAAGGAGGCTTACAGGGGACTGGACTTTGTAAACAATGTAATGGAGCGGGAGTACAATGTTAATGGCAAAACAGTTCATGTCTTCATACTGACTCAGGATAAATTACAGACCAATGAAAAAATCAATCTCTTTATTAATTATTTCAATGATTCAGATATTACATTTACTGAATCAAAGGAAAATGAAAAGACGATATATAACGTTAGCGATCCGTATGAAGGCGACTGGCTCCTGATATCATCACTTGATAGCATAATGGGAATTCTTGGAGCATACAATGACACAATTATCAAAACGATAATAGATAACACAACAGATAGCCGTGAACCGTCTTATACCTCCTCCCCCTTGAAGGGGGAGTATTGAGGTGGGGGTGGGCAGCTTCCCTCTCCCCCTCACCCTGACCCTCTCCCGAAAGGGGAGAGGGAATCTGAATGAATGTCAGTCATCCCTGTGTGAAATTAAGGGATGCTTGATCATTTTTTTGTAAAATTAGAACCATGTCTTCCAGACACGTCAAAAAAGAACCGGACATAACAAGAAGAAAATTTCTTTCCAGCACAGCCTCAACCTGCGCCATTGCAGCGGGTGCCGGTATCTGGGGATACTTATCTTATAGTGATAACCCTGTCCGACGGAAAAGTGAAACAATATATACATTCAGGGATTTCCGTGTACCTGCATCTGATACCTATCCCTCCATGGTTATAGCTCATGGGACTGATGTGCATAAAATGGCTGCTGCTGCTATGGATAAGCTGGGTGGTATGTCAAGGTTTATCAGCCCCGGAGACAGGGTGCTTATAAAACCCAATGTCGGGTGGGACAGGCAGCCTGAACAGGCCTCAAACACAAGCCCCGGGTTTGTCGGCTCTGTTGTTGATCTCTGTCAAAAAGCAAAGGCCTCCGAGGTATGGGTCACAGATGTGTCTATTAATGACCCTTACAGGAGCTTTGCCCGTTCAGGTATTGAAGAGGCAGTTAAAAAATCAGGCGGAAAGATTAAATTCTCTACACAAAATGACTTTGTCCTTACTGATCTGAAGGGAAAGGTGTTACAGGTATGGCCCGTGAGTAAATTCTATCATCAAGTCGATAAAGTGATCAATCTGCCTGTTGTCAAACATCATTCACTCAGCAAATGCACCATCGCAATGAAAAACTGGTATGGCGTTCTTGGAGGACAGAGAAACAGGCTCCATCAGGACATCAATACATCAATAGCTGACCTGGCGTCTGCGATACGACCGACGCTGACCATTGTCGATGCTACCAGGGTACTTGTCAGAAATGGCCCTACCGGCGGGAACCTGTCTGACGTGTCTGTAGAAAACACAATCATAGCCGGGCTCGATGAAATCGCCCTTGATTCATACAGCCTCAGGTTTCTTGATTTACAGGTTGAAGATGTCCCGTTTCTCACGATGGGTGAAAAACGGGGGCTGGGGGTAACTGACTGGAAATCCCTTGACTATGTTGAGATAAAGGTATGAGACCTGCTATGACTTTACATTCACCCTCCCCTTCATCCCCTCCCATTAAGGGAGGGGAGATGCATTATACCCCTCGCCCCCGGGGGAGAGGGTTTGGGTGAGGGGGATAATAATGAAAATCTTAACCCTTCAAAATATCAGACGCATCTATTCAGTCTTTTTCTTTTTCCTGTTCGTGATTCTAATCGGAATAACAGACTTCAGAAACATGAAGGGTTATGAGGTATCCCTGTTTTTGGAACTTGATCCGTTGACAGCTCTTTCATCCTTTTTGACAAGCTGGACACTGTATAAGGGACTGTCCCTTTCACTTATTATCATTATTACAACACTCATCTTCGGAAGATACTTCTGTTCGTGGGTCTGCCCCATGGGTATTCTCAACCAGTGGATAAGCCATTTCATGAACAGGAAAAAGCCTGTGGACGATTATAAGATCAATGCCTACAGGACTATATTCAGGTTTAAATATTATGTACTAACACTGCTCCTTGTTCTTGCAATGTTCGGTTCCCTGCAGACAGGACTCTTTGATCCCATATCATTAATAACAAGATCATTCAGCATATCGATATTACCGGCAGTCAACTATTCGGGTGGGGGCCTTTATATAAGGCAACCCCTGTTTTATGGCGGAGTATTTGTTGCTGTAATTTTTATAGCAGTCCTGTTTGCCAACAGGTTTATTTCCCGGTTCTGGTGCAGGGTGCTCTGCCCCCTTGGCGCATTACTGGGAATACTGTCCTCCCGGTCAATTTTCAGAATCCGGAGAGATGTTGAAAAATGCACTGACTGTCAGAAATGCCTCAGATACTGTCATGGAGCCTGCGACCCTCATACAGAACTGAGAGTAAGTGAATGCCATGCATGCATGAACTGCATAGAGGACTGTCCTGAGGATGCTGTTCATTATGGATGTACAAAAAAGGACAGCTCTGTCCACACGCCGATTGATATTAACCGGCGACGATTAATCGAAACAACTGTTGCAGGTATTGTCCTGCTTCCCATGATGAAAAGCGTGGTCACAGCAGAGACCGACGCACAGCACAGGGTTGTTCGGCCTCCCGGAGCCATTGCCGAGGCGGACTTTCTGCGTCGCTGTATCAAATGCGGAGAATGCATGAGAGTATGTCCGACTAATGTTATACAGCCGGCCCTTCTGGAAAGCGGGTTTGAGGGGTTATGGTCACCATTTCTTATAAACAAGATAGGATACTGTGAATATAACTGTGTCCTGTGCAGCCAGGTATGTCCGACAGGTGCCATTATGCCGCTCACTGTAGAAAAGAAGGTCGGAAAAGGGGCCTTTCGGAAGCCTCTGAAAATCGGGACCGCTTTTTATGACAGGGGACGCTGCCTTCCCTGGGCAATGCAGACAGAATGTATAGTCTGTGAAGAAGTATGCCCTGTGTCACCAAAAGCAATATGGTTCAAAACTGCAGAAATGGAGCTGCGCAATGGAGGGAAAAAACTGCTCAAACTCCCCCATGTTGAACCTGAGCTGTGCATCGGGTGTGGAATCTGTGAAAACAAGTGTCCTGTGCATGACCGGCCTGCCATCAGAGTAAGTTCAATAGGCGAAACAAGGTCGACTACAAACCGGATGATCCTGACATCATAACTCATGTTTCCTCATTTTTATCTAAATAATTTTTTCTGGATTATATATAATCTATTAACTAAAATAATCTCATTCCCGGTACCTCAGTACTAAAGTGAGCATGTATGTGTGAAACATACGGGGAAAAGGACTGAATAATGGAACATACATCGGATAAACCAGATAATCCTGAATTACTATTTGGGCAGTTTCTTGTACATGAAGGTGTCGTTAATGAATCAGATATTGTCGAGGCCCTTGATATTCAGAGGCAAAGGACCACCCAGATAGGACAGCTTGCCCTCAAGAATAATATGCTTACCATGCAAAAGATCTTTGCCATTCTTAATGCACAGGTAAACACAACAAAGAAATTCGGTGAGATAGCCGTTGATCTGGGATATCTGACGAAGGAATCAGTAGATGTCCTGCTGAAAATTCAAAGGGACAGCCGTTCTCCCATAGGTGAGATACTCGTTGAACTAAAAAAATTTGATCATAATACGCTTGAACAGCTGCTGAGTAAATTCAGGCAATGAGGGGGCAGGTCTACACAGGTTGTTGCCCAAATACATAATACTAATAACTGTCATTCTGAACTTGTTTCAGAATCTATGGATAGTTAGAGGTTATGAGACCCTGAAACAAGTTCAGGGTGACAATACGTGGTTTGAGCAACAGCCTGTACACATTTTACATCTTTTGGAAAATGTGTAGACCTTGCCCCTGGACCATCTCCAAAAGGATGAATCAGATATGCCACATTTTGGATTAATGGATGAAGATGCGCTCGGTCCTGAAGCAGGTCCTCTGCTCAGGGCAAAATTACACATCCGCTGCGGCAGGAGAAGGCTGCGTCAGGGCAAAATTTCTATGGGCTTAATTACCCTTTCTGATGCCCTGGTATCAGCCCTGCAATGGTATGTTGCTTCTCCCGGGCGAAGGGAACAACTGACCATTCAGGATAATGAATCCCTGAATGATGATGCCATGGTCTATACCATACTGAGACGTTCCGGAAAACTGGATAATACGTTTGACTATGACGACTTCAACACATTAGTGGAAGAAGCTCTCGCTCATGAAATGCCTGATTATAATTACACTGAATTTCTTAAGAATTTTGAATCCGTCATGACCCAGCTGGGCGTCATGCCTTTTGATGAAAACAGTCTCCCTCCTGAAGACCCGTCTACGGTTTAACCATGACAAACATCAGCAGGGTATCTCCAACAATTATAGTCTTGAGCATGTTACTGTTCCTGCTTCTCACCAGCTGTGCACATATGTTCATTCAACAGCACGGATATATAGCATCTGATACAGAAAGCGTCAGAGAGAACAGAGAAAAGGCATATATCCCGGGAAATGCTCCATCAGTTTCACAGGGATTTAAGCCCCAAAAGGGTCATGAGGGCATAGATATAATTTCACGTAAAGGTACTCCTGTTATGGCTGCTGCATCAGGAGTTGTGATCAGGTCCTTGTACAGACCACTTTTAGGAAATCGTATAGTTATAGATCATGGTAAAGATGAGAATGGACTATATATCCTGAGCAGGTATGCACATCTTGATAAGCGAATTGTCGAGGAAGGCGATAAGGTTATCGGTGGTCAGCAGATCGGAACCTTGGGAAGCACAGGTTTATTGGCAGGAGGCTTTCCGCACTTGCATTTTGAATTAAGAAGAGGAAGCCGCCCTGATCTGTCAAGTTCCAATCCGATCAATCCACACCTGTTCTGGGTTAATGGAGTTGGAATAGTAACCTGCTTCGATGCCAATAAAAAATGGCCAGCCAAGCCATTTGGAACAACCTATCCTGTGCCATGTAAGTGACATGCAGGGGCACCCCTGAGAGCAATCCCTTATACGGATTAAAGCTTTCATCTAATTGTAATGAATTGAGTATTCAGATGAAATTACGGACTTTATCTCCTGATTATGAATGATTCGGAGTAACTCTGATTTATCTAGATACATTATTTATATCAGTGAAGTTGGGGCCGTCTTGATTTTGAAGATAATTATTAATTATCAAATCCTGTTATGAGAAAATGGATTCTCTATATTCCTGAAAAGGGGACGATTAGGGGAGTGGTAACCATTGACGCAGGCATAATAGCAGCTGTAATGTATATGTTAAAATTAAAGTGGTTTGACATACTGAGATTGAGAGCTTCAGCTTAACGCTTTATAATTGGTGAGATCAGTGCCTTATTACAATAAATATCCTATATTAAAATTATCCTTATGGTCAGTTCTGATCATTCTTCTGACAGGATTTTTCTTCGAAGGGGTTAATGCCCGGACGAACCATGACATTGTAACCGCTATTGTTCTTCGTGATTCACCCCCACTCCAGTTCTATAACGAAGAAAGTGGCCAGGCCAACGGTTTTGCTGTCGACAATATGAATAATATAGCAGAACGTGCAGGACTGAATGTTTCATATATATATGCGGATACCTGGTACGAGATGATTCAGAAAGTATCAAACGGTGAGGCTGATATAATTCCGAGTTTAGCAATAAGTGAGGAGCGGCAAAAAGAACTTATATATACAGAAGTGCTGCACAGCTCTCCCATCTCAGTATTTGTCCGATCACAGGACGATAAGGTCAAAGGACTGAGTAAAGGACTGAATGTCGCGACAACAAAAGGGAGTATTGTCTATGAGTATATCAGAAAAAACCCTGGCTTAAATATTACCTTGTATGGAACATTTTCAGAGGGACTTTTCGCTCTTCTGGCAGGTGAAATAAACGCCTTTGTTGCGGCTGACTGGATTGTTCTCAAACTGGCAAGAAATGCGGGCATAGATAATCGGATAAAAATTGTTGGAAAGCCGGTCATGGATATCAAGCGTGCCATGGCCATGCGCAAGGACAATATCGTGTTGAGAGATAAACTTAATAACGTAATAAAAGGATATGTGGGATCACCTGCATATAAGAACATATATGTAAAATGGTATGGCAAACCAGCTTCATTCTGGACTGTCCGGAACATAATCTATTTCATGTCTGCAATCATATTGGCCACTGTAATCGCCATGGCAGTATGGCGCTACAGGACGGTTACTGAACTTAATCGTGAACTTAAAGCCAGAATATTGGAGCAGAAAGCAGCAGAAGAGGCCTATAAAGAGAGCTCAAAAAGATATCGGCTTTTGTCTGATGTTGCATTTGATGGGATAGCACTTACAGAAAAAGGAGTTATTCTGGAGGCCAATGAGGAGTTCGCCAAAATATTCGGATTTTCTCAATCTGAAATGAGCGGAATGCATGTATCGAACTTAATAGCCCCTGATTATGTTGACTACGTAATGGATAAGATTACATTGGGTTATGATCATCCGTATGAGGCTGTCTCTGTGAGAAAAGATGGGGCACGGTTTTTTGTTGAAGTATACGGAAAGAATTTTTCCTACAATGACCGTACACTTAGAATTTCCGCCTTACGGGACATATCCGAACGCAAACAGGCTGAATATGCACTTCTGGAAGAGAAAAAATTCACTGAGACAGCAATAGACTCTCAAATAGATACTTTCTTTCTCTTCGAACCTGATACCGGGAAAGCGGTTCGCTGGAATAAGCAGTTTCGGAACATTTCCGGTTATTCGGATGAAGAAATTTCAGCCATGAAGGTGCCGGATGCATACTATAGTCAGGAAGACCTTGAAAAAGCAAAAGATGCAATAAATGATGTAATGTCACAGGGACTGGGCCAGGCGGAGATATCACTTATATGCAAGGATGGACGGAGAATTCCATTTGAATACATAGTTTCTGTGATTAGAGACAATGACGGTAACATTAAATATTTTGTTTCCATCGGAAGAGACATTACTGACCGCAAAAAGGCAGAAGAGGAGCAGAAACGGCTTAATGCTGAACTCATGGTCAAGAATAAAGAATTGGAACAGGTATTATATGTCACGTCCCATGACCTGCGGTCGCCACTTGTCAACATTCAGGGATACAGCAGGGAACTTGTTTACTCACTGAAAGAGATGATGTCTTCTATTGAACATATGAATGACCTTTCACATATAAAAGAGAAAATTACTCCAATTGTTAAAAACGATATTGCTGAGTCCCTTCATTATATCGAGACAAGTGTTTTAAAAATGAACACACTTTTAAAAGGAATCTTATCTCTATCTCGTCTGGGGAACGCTGAACTACAGACAGCAGAAATAGACATGAATAAAATGATGACTGAAATTGTTGATACCCATAGATTTAAATTAAACGAGTTACACATAAAGACAGAAGTTTCAACATTACCAAGTTGCACGGGGGACAGTGCACAGATAAATCAGGTGTTCTCTAATTTAGTTGACAATGCAATCAAGTATTCATATTCAGAGGCGTCCAGTGTCATACAGATATCAGGATTTAAGGATAAGGGAAGATCTGTTTATTGTGTCGTAGATACTGGGATAGGCATATCACCTGAGCATAAGGATAAAATATTTGAGATATTTCATCAGTTGGAGCCTAACAGGGTAAAAGGCGAAGGTATGGGACTGACCATAGCACATAGAATAATTGAGAAGCACAATGGGAAGATATGGGTAGAATCAGAGGTGGGCAAAGGCAGTAAGTTTTTCGTATCACTGCCTTCCTAAATACGTATAGTAAATTCTCAAGAGTTCTACTGGTAATCAACAATTCCCCTGTCCTTACCGTTTATTGACAACAGATAAAGTTTTCCCTGACAACTCAATAAATTTTGAGGATCAGCCGTTAGAGTCATCGAAATCCTGTCTGCTGCGAACTTACGGGTAAGAGAGCATTATTGAGCATTAACAGACCTGTGCAAAAAGAGAGAGCGCAGTACGGCAACCATCCTCCGCACGAC
>CAMYJJ010000081.1 GCA_947258735.1 Thermodesulfovibrionia bacterium
ATATCAACTGCCCGGAGCCAGTCTGAACAGACAGAGTCGGCTGCTACAGCAATGGAACAAATGAACGTTACATTTTCAGATGTTGCTACGAATTCCGGCCATGCGGCTGAAACAGCAAAACAGGCAACCAGTCTGGCAACAAAAGGCGGGGAGGTTGTATCTGCGACGATTGAAGGGATGAACCAGATAGCCCGATCGGTTAATGATTCTGCTGAAACAATCGAAATCCTTGGCAAGGAGTCTGAGCAAATCGGAGAAATTATACAGGTTATTAATGATATTGCCGGTCAGACAAACCTGCTTGCTCTGAATGCAGCGATAGAGGCTGCACGTGCAGGTGAGCAGGGAAGGGGATTTGCCGTTGTTGCAGATGAGGTCAGGAAACTGGCTGAAAGAACAACCCATGCTACCAGCGAGATCGGACAGATGATTAAGTCTAATCAGGAAAATACACAGAAGGTGGTAGTATCGATGCAGACAGGAACTGCTGAGGTGAACAAAGGCGTAGAGCTGGCAGGGCAGGCAGGTGAAGCCCTGCAGCAGATAGTCAGCTCTGTTCAGCAGGTCACTGACCTGATACAGCAGATTGCCACTGCTACTGAAGAACAGACGAGTGCTGCACAGGACGTGTCAGAGAATATTGAATCAGTTGCAGGTATGACCAGAGAGACGAACGATCGAGTTCAGGAATCAAGTGACGCGACACAGGGTCTGAGCGCCCTGGCCGGGCAGTTACAACAGATGGTGAGCGTTTTCAGAATAGATCAACATTCTGACAGCGGGGGAGCACACCTTGCAGCGGATGACAGTACAAAGGTGAATGCAACACCCGCCTGATGTTTATATCTCCTGCCTCATCCCTATTAAAACGGTAAATCCCTGGTTGCTCAACTGTGTTAGTCATAATTTGTATTTACAGTATATGTAAACACAATTATTGATTTATTTATAATGGGGTTCCGCCCCCAAACGACGGGTTCATTCTTTTGCACGCACAAAAGAACAGAACCAAGAAAATGCGCCCCGTACCGATTTTTTAATGGTTCTTCAGTCGACCTCTGGGGAATTTGTTCAAACTCGCTTCGCTCAAACACGAACAAATTCTTTTCCCTCAGATCTCCCTCATCACCTAAAATCGCTAATGGGGGAATACTGCTCTCTCCTTGGAAAGGAGAGTCGCAGAAGTCTTTTATTCTTCTTTTTTTATCTTTGTCTTATATCCCCCTTTTGATTGTCACATTGGACTCGTACCGAGCTTCCGGAATATGCAGGACTGGACACCTAAAAATGTAGGGGCACGGTGCCCGTGCCCTTTTTTTTAATTTAGCGGCCAGACCGGAATAGCACGGAAATTAAGCAATCATGCGGGGTGTCCTTCTTTGGTTCTTTCTTAGACAAGTAAGAAACGAACCCGTCGTTTGGGGGCGGAACATGCCTGCCGGCAGGCAGGCCCCATTTTTAAAGATTAATAACTTATTATTTTTTTAAATGAATAAGTCAGGAAAAGCGTTTACAATTCCTGTAAACGCTTTTAGTGTCTAACCCAGCTAACAATAGTTCAACAATGGTTCAACAATAGCTCAAGGATTGATCAATAACGGTTAAGCTATTGTTTAATGGTGCTCAATTTAAACGACTGTTAAGCAATGTTAAACAATTTTGAACAAAGTTTTTGCGATAGAAAAAACTCAAGGTATATTGCAGGTGTCAAGAATGTTAAAAAAAGTCTTCACTGCGATTGAGTCCGGGGGTAGATCAAAGACCGGTTTTCCTTCAAGATCAAGGTGGAATATGTTTTCATCATCAGGAATATTATAGGTTTTATCATCAGGCAGGTCAGGAATGCTTTTTTTGAGTTTGTCGAAATTATCATCCGATACCCTGTTAATAATAAATCTGCGCTCTTTTACATCAAGACCGAGTTCATCTACCAGACTGTTTATCCTGTTTGCCGTCTTAACACCTTTCTGGGTAGGATCACTGATTACCAGCAACAGGTCGACACTATGAGTTGTCCGTCTGCTCAGGTGTTCCATGCCTGCTTCGTTATCTATCACCACATAAGGATATTTCTCAGAAAGTATATCGGTGTATTTTCGAATGATATTATTGGCAGCGCAGTAACATCCCGGTCCTTCAGGCCTGCCCATGACCATAAGGTCAAACCCGCTGGCCTCTATTATTGACTGCTGCACCTGGTAATCAAAGAGCTGCTCCATGCTCATGCCCCCGGGACGTTCACCACCACTCCGGACGGCAGCCAGTGATTCTTCGCGCAGTTTACCTATGGTAGCATGAATCTCTACCCCGAGCGCTTCATGTAAACATGAATTACTGTCTGCATCAACAGCAAGAACGGCCTTCTTCTTTTTTTCAATCAGGTAACGGACAGTGAGAGCAGAGATTGTTGTTTTTCCTGTCCCGCCCTTTCCGGCAAAACCTATTACATAAGCCATTGCAGATTAATCCTCCTGTTTATGGAAATGATACATTAATTAGTGTCTGTGTATAAACTGTCGATTCTTATTTTTGTCATGCCCGAGATCAGTAATCGGGCATCCAGAACTCAATGAAATGCCTGGATTCCCGCTCAACAGATTGCGGGAATGACGTTTAAAAGAGTTTATATATATACTAATTAGAAACTGAAAAGAAAATACATCCTGACAGTTATTAGTTTACTTTCCATATACTGTTTAATCAAGATTATGGAAAATACCGGAAAGGGACACTTCCCATAGGAAGTGTCCCCATACAAAGGCTATGCAAGGGAGAAAGAGGTTTTGTTTTTATGGATCAGTTTATAGGTACTGACAAGATCAACATAGTCTGTGGGTGTGTCCAGCAATTTAACGCCAAGTCCGTCATAATGGTCTTTGGATTTTGTCATTCGTATGACTTCGACCGGCACCCTGATAATTTTATGTTTAAGGTGTACCAGGACCTCAAGCGTGGAATCAAACGGAAAACTCATTTTTCCAGTTTTTATGAACATGCCGTTTTCCGAAATATTAGTCACCGTTCCTGTATAGTCAGTATGAAAACAGGAAAACATTACCTTGAAATTTGATGGTACTCTATTAAATTTTCTGAGGTCTTTCGTCTTTTTTATAAGTTGTTTATTCATCGCATTCTGTTATGATGTTATAGTGCAGCCATGTCTGCTACTCTTCTGCTCCGAACTTTGTTAAGCCACATATCATATGCATAATCCAGTACCTCGCTTTTTGCCTCGCTGTCCATGCTGACAATTTTAACTCCTGTCAGATACCGGTCATTCACCTGCTGCTTCCACATTACGTCTGCCAGTAAAGGATAAGACGCGTCCCTGTCAGGAATTTCAATCTGTAACTCGATCCTGTCATGGGGCTGAAGACCGATACTGTCAGTCTCAAAGCACAGACCGCTCCGGGAAAGGTTCTTTGTGGTCCCTGTAAGACTGGTTTCTCCATTCTCTGTATTGGCCATTGTTACTTTCATCGGCACATCAAATCTGAAATAACTTCGCCTGTTAGGCAGCATGTTAACCTCCTGGATTTTTTACCTGTTCAGTAACAGGAATTTAATAGCTTCGTCTCTCTTGCAGGTGATTAAAGCAATATCAGTGCCTGACAGGAACTCTTTGATAATTAATGAAAATTTAGGAAGGTATCGTTATAAGCCGTTTGCTTATTGACGGAAAGGTCTGATTTATGACGGACTTTAGGCATTACAACTAAGTTGAAACAGGTAATAAAAGCGAATAACGTATTAATGAAGAGGCTCATCGTGGAAGTGAGGGGGCTAACATCTTATTACGTGAGTGATTTCCCCCTTTAGAAAAGGAGGTGGGGGGATTTGAAAAGCCCGGGGTAATAATGCTCGCTACAAAAGAATAAAAACTATTGAGATATCATTTAACAATGGGAATGTAAAAGAAATATGGAGACAGTCATAATTGAAAAATCTCCCCTACCCCCTCTTTGCCAAAGAGGGGAACCCACTCAAATACACGAAGACCCATTTAAAAAGGGGTGATCAAATTAGTGTTCACCCCTTTTTCCTTAAGTTCCTGCATGAGGAATAAACATGACTACAGCACAGGCAGTTTTGCCAATGCCTCCTTTATTTTTTCATCAGGATATTCATAATCGCTGAGCTTGCCTTCCATATAATCTGAATAGGCCTGAAGGTCCAGGTATCCATGTCCACTCAGGTTAAAGAGAATTGTTTTCTCCCTGCCTTCCTCTTTGCATATAAGGGCTTCGTCAATGGCCCCCCTGATTGCATGAGCAGTTTCCGGGGCAGGGATAATTGCCTCGGTACGCGCAAACTGCATTGCAGCTTCAAATACGGACATTTGATGATAAGCCTTTGCCTCTATAAGCCCGTCATTATAAAGCTGGCAGACAAGAGGTGCGTCTGCATGATATCTCAGCCCCCCTGCATGGATTCCGGGTGGAATAAAATCATGTCCAAGCGTGTACATCATAAGAAAAGGAGTAAGTCCTGCAACATCCCCAAAGTCATACCGGAACTCTCCCTTGGTAAGGGTAGGGCATGATGCCGGTTCCACAGCAATGACCCGCACATCCTTACCGTTTATCTTGTCACGGAGAAAGGGGAAACTTATTCCTGCCAGATTGCTCCCGCCGCCGCAGCAGCCTATGATAATGTCAGGATAATCCCCTGCAATTTCAAACTGCTTTTTTGCTTCAAGCCCGATAACGGTCTGATGATGACATACATGGTTAAGGACAGATCCAAGTGAATAATTGGTGTCCTCATGAGTTGCCGCGTCCTCAACAGCCTCTGATATGGCAAGACCAAGGCTGCCCGGATTATCAGGGTCTGCTTCAAGTGTTTTCGTACCGGTCTGCGTGACCCGGGACGGACTGGCATGTACTTCTGCTCCCCAGGTTTCCATGGTAATCCTTCTATATGGTTTCTGGTCATAGCTCACCCTTACCATATACACAGTGACATCCATTCCAAAAAGGTTGCCTGCCAGCGCCATGGATGAACCCCATTGTCCGGCACCGGTTTCAGTTGCGATCCGCTTGATACCTGCCTGTTTATTGTAATAGGCCTGGGGAATGGATGTATTTGGTTTGTGGCTTCCTGCCGGGCTTACCCCTTCGTATTTATAATAGATTTTTGCAGGAGTACCAAGGGCTTTCTCCAGCCTGTGGGCCCTGTACAATGGGGACGGCCTCCAGAGAGAATAAATGTCAAGTACCTCCTCCGGGATATCGATCCATCGTTCCTGACTCACTTCCTGTCCTATGAGCGCCATTGGAAATATAGCGGAGAGGTCATCAGGGCCAACAGGCTGTTTTGTACCGGGATGTAACGGTGGTTTTGGTATGGTCGGCATGTCAGCAGCAATGTTATACCACTGCTTTGGCATCTCTCTTTCAGAAAGAATGATTTTTGTCTCTTTCATGGTACCTCCATAATAGATGAGATAGGTATTTATATACGTCCTTCAAGAAGAATGAAACATCAGATTAAGCCTGAGATACATAATATCATATATTAAAAATTATTAAGCAGCGATTTAATCATGTGTTGTATCTGCTACGAGTTCGTCTAAAATTTGACATTTTTTTTAAAATGAGAAATAATTGCCTGTTTTTATCATATGATAATTGTTATATTTCAGGACGTTTATCATTGGCATTTTATTTGCTTAATTAAGCTGATGAACAAAAATGCCGATAATGATAATGAAAGAGAATTGAAATGAATGAAACAGGGAAAAGACCGCATATGAAAGAATTAGACCGCAGGAGTATAATAAGAATGGGATTGATTGGCGCTGCTTCCATATTGATACATGGTAAGGCCCATGCCTTCAGTAGAATAACCCCGCGTACATATGAAGAAACTGGAATTGATGAGTCTCATATTGTTCCTGATATTGTTAAACCGTATGAAAGAAAGATATGTTTGTATAACCTTCACACAAAAGAGCATCAGGAGACGGTTTACTGGAGAAACGGTGAATACATTAAGGATGCGTTAAGAAAACTTGATTACATGTTCAGGGACCACTATAACGGCGCTGTCATGAAGATAGATAGACGGCTGCTTAACTTTTTATATGAAATTCAGCAGAATCTTGGTACTGACGAACCATTTCACCTTATATCCGGGTATAGATCCAAAAGGACCAATGCACGTCTGCGAAGAATTAATAAAGGTGTTGCAAAAAGAAGTCTGCACATTTATGGCAAGGCAGCAGATATTCGTTTGCCCGCGGTAGGTATTAAAAAGCTGAGGCAGGCGGCGTATGAACTGCAGTCCGGCGGTGTCGGGTATTACCCCAGATCAAATTTTGTACATATAGACGCGGGCAGGGTCAGGTTCTGGAGAGGATAATCTGTTGAATGACAAATGCCAAAGCCCCAATGTCAAATCAAACCACAATGACGTAATGACAAAAAAAACTGCTGCAATACATCAAGATATACATTGTCATTGTATTATCAGGAAATACCCCACGTACCTGTTCCAGTAAATAGCGCTCTTATGAATTTTGAAATTCATTTGGCATTTGAGCTTTGACATTTGTCATTTTATGTGTGTCTACATATAACCGAGGTCTCTGAGTTTGCTCATAATCTCTTCCTTACCCTGTCCCCGTCCGGCCCGCTCATATGTGTTTTCCAGGTCCTGCTCCCATGCGGGAATGTCTGACATCTTTGTTGTTGATCCTTTTGCTCCTAGAGAGCGGTATCCTTCTTTGTATAAGGTGCAGAATGGGACCTTGTATTTAAACATGAAGTCCCAGATATCCCGTTCCTTAAAATGCAGGATGGGCTGAATTCTCATGTGAGGAGGTATTTTTCTTGGACTGACATAATCTTCTTCTACCCTGGCTTCCTGTTCATCCCATCTGATCGCTGTGGCTACTGCCTTTACATTATTTTCTTCCAGAAATACATTCATGGCTATGGTCTTCATCAGATGATTACCAACAAAGGATTCCGGTTCAAAGGGGAACTCTTCCTCTGTGAATTCAATCACGTCGATCTCCTGTCTGTTCCTCTCATTAAGACTGCTGACTTTGACCATATCACCGACTTTTTCGGCCTTATCACTTACATCGGTGTTTTTGGCGATTCTGGCATCCAGGTCCCACTCCTCTTTGAGTTTGTTAAACATGTCCCATATTTCTTCAAAGACATACCCTTCATCAATGAACATGCACTTAGGCATGGGTTTCCCGATTTCCTTACAGGCCTCCCTGAAAAGCCAGACCATTGTTGTGCTGTCTTTACCCCCGGTCCATGCAACGGCCATATTTTCAGAACCATATTCTTCAATGGCCTCTTTGATAATATTTTTCGAGTGATCAATCTTTTCTTCAAGGCTCATTGCCATTAATTTTTCCATTTCATCCTGGGTCACTATTTCCTCCTTAGTCAGTTAGGGTTGATTACATGTGTTTAGTATGAATAAAAGTGTTTTGTATTTCTATCACAACGAATTGAGCAATATTCATATTATAAACTGGATTATTATTTTTATCTGAATATGGCATTCTTATCGGATAAATATATATGTTTCTAAAGTAAACATTTCAGCGATGTGGAAATATCCCTGCTGTTATCCTCTGGGTTTTGCGAGTATTTCCAGGACCTTGAGATCAAAAAACCGCTTTGATGCTGCAGACCGTACGAGTGCTGCGGTATCAGCTCCGTATCCGGTTCCGGCGACAGTGATGATCTCCTCTTTTTCAGGAATGTAGCCGGCATCAGTTGCCATCATGATCATTTCACAGCACACCTTTATCCCTTCGCCAAACCGTCGCAGCGTCTGGGCAACCAGTAAGGTTGGGTATACACCGCTGAACTGCTTTGCCATTGCGGTCTCCAACGAGTGGGTAATCATGGTGCCGGTATAGATCCGGGCGCCTGCTTTCTTGATTCTCTCCCTGTTTTCATCAGTCAGTTCAAGAGTATTAGGTTCTTTAAAACCATATGAATGGGTCACAACAGTTATATTGATATTCTTGTCCTTTAATTTCTCAGCAAGCAAAACACCGGTATCTCCATTGGTAGAGGCAACAACCACATGCTTATAGGAAAATTCAGCGATTGCCTTCTCTACAATGGTAAGACATTCAGCTGTATTGGCTTTGCCCGGTTTATCAAAGTATGTGACTGTCTTCTGCATTGGATTACCTCGTATTGTAAATAAGTTGATAGATATACGTTATTCGTTTCAGAGGATAATTGTAGCACAGATTCCCTGTATTAATGTTCGCTTGTTCGTCATTCCCGAAGGTCTTAATCGGGAATCCAGATTTAAGTTGTACCCTTTAGAAGTGCGATCAAGACACTGTGTCACACTAGATTACGTGAATGTTGTCATTCTGAATTTATTTCAGAATCTCAGCATGTACCAGATCATGAGATCCTGAAACAAGTTCAGGATGACAATTGTGACACGGTCTCCAGATCGGGGAATGATAACATTCCAATGGCTGTCCCTATTATGTACTCTTTATCGCTGTATCAAGATCAAATACAAATTGTTTCACATGTCCTCTGAAAAAACTTTTGACCTTTTCCCAGCTAACTTCTTTACCTTTTATATACGAAGGTTCAGGGTTTGATTCAGCATCCGAGAAATAAACAAATGACTTGCCTATATGAAGTGGATTGATTCTCTCTATCCCAAACCTGTGTATCATATTATCGGCTATCTTATGAAAAGGTGTTTCCTGAAGGATAAAAAAGAGATCAACAAAATCTCTTTTTGTTCCGCGCTGATTGATAGCAATAACCTTCATAGATGCTATATCATTAACACCGGCGATCCTGATCACTCTATAAGTAGTTGCCCTGTCAATGAATGGATAGTCGTATTTCAATATTGACACTTTTATACCATTGAAAACAGCTGTAATATAATCTTCCCCCTCAGACATAATAGAAAATGAGGTGCTAATTTTTCTTAGATTGGAAATGATTGATTCGACTTTAAAATCTTTTGATGTAAAAAAATCAAGGTCCTCCGACACCCTATGACCTATTTGAAGAGCCAGTGCTGTACCGCCTGCAAGTATGGCATCATATTTTATGAATATGCTTTTACATTTAGCTAAAACCTTCCATCCCTGTGATGTGAAACATTCTTTATACATCAGAAACACCAAACCATATCATCCAGAAATTACGTGATTTCTCAGATATATTCCTGCTTGTTCTTAAAATATTAATTATGTTCTGGGCAGTATATAATCTTTGTATCCAGAGCAGGGCGTTCAAGTCACCCAACTCCAGTGTTCTTTCGATAATATATCTGGCATTTCTTTTTATGTCTATATTGGGCAAACTGGTGTCCCAGAAGAGCGTCCGGAATTGCTCAGGAACAGAAAGACGTTCTTTTTGCTCATGCATGATTTGTTTTACTTCAGGCTTATCAATAGCTCCAAGATATGTATGAACAACTTTTCTGCCCGCTCTATTGACCAGATAGGCATATTCCCTTTTACCAATTTTTTTGGTTATCACTGCCATAATCTATATTACCAAACAAAGTTAGGTAAATCAAGGCCAAAAGCAGTTATTAGTTAATCGTTATAAGTTGCTAATGTCCTGTCAATTGTGAATCCATGATACGGCAGGCCTGGATTCCGGCTCAAAAGAACACCGGAATGACAAGCTATGCATCCGGCGAATAAGCTTGACATGACACCAGGTTAATAACATCGTTATTATAATGCCAGCATCAGACTATGTTACAATTCAGAGTGGTAATTTTTGCATAGATGGCTGGAAATATAACTAAGAATTAAGAACTAAAAACTAAGAACTATCAAAGTGAATTTTACTGAATTCGTACAGATCGTCGCAAAACTGAGAGGACCTGACGGCTGTCCATGGGACAGGAAACAGACCAGGGAGTCTCTCAAACCGTATCTTTTCGAAGAGTTTTATGAACTTGTTGATGCCATGGAGAACAATAATCCTGAAGAGATGAAAGAGGAACTGGGGGACCTACTGTTTCAGATCGTGCTTCACAGTCAGTTGTCCCATGAAGAAGGGGCCTTTTCCATTGATGAAGTTATATCAGGCATTGCTGAAAAAATGGTGTCCAGGCACCCGCATGTATTTGGTGACAGGAAAGATATGTCCTCTGAGGCCAGACGGGACTGGTGGAATAAAAGCAAGAAGAAAGAAGGGAAACATTACCCGTCTGCAATGGATGGTGTTCCAAAAGCTTTACCGGCCCTGATCAGGGCACAGAAGCTTCAGATAAATGCCACAAAGGTAGGGTTTGACTGGGACAACATTGAGGACGTCTTTAAGAAAGTCGAAGAAGAAATCGCGGAATTAAAAGAGGCCATAGGCAGAAAGAAACAGACAGAGATTGAAGACGAACTGGGAGACATTTTTTTCGTACTTGTGAGAATTGCAAACTTCGTGAATGTGAATCCTGAAGATGCATTACGAAAGACGATCAGAAAGTTTATGTATAGGTTTAAATACATGGAAGCCGGAGCAATAGAGCAGGGCAGGGTGCTGTCTGATTTAAGCCTTGAAGAAATGGAAGTGCTTTGGAATGAAGCGAAGAAGGAAAGATGAGAATGATAGCTTAGCCAGCTATTTCTTTTCCGGAATTACCAGCAACTGCAAGAAAGTAGAGCAGGATTATAGTGTACGTATAGTCGTGAAAGAAATAGTCAACCATCTGACCTGTAAATAACAGAATGAGCGGAATGATAACCATTGCATTCTTCCAATCAGATCTTTTAAGAAGATTATATATAAAACCAATGGATATTATGAAGCCTATCAAACCGATTTCAAAAAGGATGTTTAATATTATATTATGAGTGTGAAGAATAGAATTCCCAGCATTTTTAGTAATTATTGGAAAAGTTTTCATTCCTGAACCTAAAAAAGGGTTTTTAAAAATTTCATTTGCAGCTATTTCCCATATCTTGAACCTTCCTACTGATTTCATTTCAAACTGACTTTCATCATCA
>CAMYJJ010000082.1 GCA_947258735.1 Thermodesulfovibrionia bacterium
CCGTTGAGTTTATGGCTGCTTCTCTTAGCGCAGACATGGACAATACACCCAAGGTCGTTACCTTTATTAATGAGTGTAAGGAGATGGGAATCGAAGTGCTGCCGCCGGACATAAATAAAAGCAGCAGGGAGTTCAATGTGTCTGGAAACTCAATCCGTTTTGGCCTTGAAGCGGTGAAAGGGGTGGGAAGTTCAGCCATTGATGCCATGCTGGAAACCAGGGAGGAGGGAGAATTTAATGCATTTTCAGATTTCTGCTCAAGGGCCGACTCACGCAGGGTCAATAAAAAAGTCATTGAAAGCCTGATCAAGTCTGGTGCGCTGGATACTCTGGGAAAGCGGGCGCAGCTCATGACAGCACTGCCTGATGTTATGGAGACTGCGGCGCGTGTCCAGAAGGACAGAAGCTCAGGTCAGGAGAGCATGTTTGGTGAGATACTCGAACCGGAGCCGGAAAGGCTTCCTGACGTTCCTGAATGGGGCGACAAAATAAGGCTTGCCATGGAAAAAGAGGCTCTCGGTTTTTATATTACAGGCCACCCCCTGAATGCGTTTAAAGAGAAACTGCAGAAACTCTCTGTCACTGACATAAAAGACCTGGAGGAACTGAAGGACAGGGAGAACATTGTTCTCGGTGGAATGGTGATGGACATCAAGAAAATCCAGACAAAACGAACCGGAGACCTGATGGCATATGTGACTATTGAAGATCTTTATGGAATGGTTGAAGTCATTGTATTTCCTGATGTCTATAACGAGTGTCAGGAGATACTGACACATGATGTGCCTGTTGTCATTTCAGGAACTATTGATAAGACCGACAAGGGGATGAAAATAATTTCCAATAAAATAGTCTCTATTGACAGTTCTGAAGACCTGCAGAACTATACCCCTCCGGGAAGGTCAGGCAATTTCAGGTACGGAAAAAAGCCCCGTCAGGAAGATACCGGAAGACCGGAAAGGAAGAGGATTGTCACGCTGACAGTATACAACGATAAGCGCAGCATACTGCCCAGGCTTGATGAGGTGCTCTCAAGGCACACAGGGGACTGCCCGGTTTTCCTGAGAATAGTATCACCGGAAAACTGGGAAACACTTCTCAAAACAACCCGGGAGGTCATGCCCACTCCTGAGATGCTGTCTGAGGCCGAGACCCTTCTGGGAGAGGGCAGGGCGTCGCTGAGTTAGAATATGTGTATACATGCGGATTGTCATACTGTCATTCCGGCAGGTCCTTAAGCCGGTCGCAGCGACAAGTTCAGGATGACAATTATGAAACAGCCTCGCGGCACTGCATGACATTTATTTGAATATTGAATAAAATATAACACTTGATTCTCTATATAAGGAATATATGCATTATTACCTTGATTTTGAAAAACCTGTTGCCGAGCTTGAAAATAAGATAGAGGAGCTCAAACGCCTTGCAGACGGCAAGGACATGAATATTTCGTCTGAAATAAAAAAGCTGAGCAAAAAGGCACAGGATTTGAGGGCCGACATTTTTTCCAAAATAACTCCCTGGCAGAAGACACTTATAGCAAGACATCCTGAGCGGCCGTACACCCTTGACTACATCAGGCTTCTTATGGAAGACTTTGTAGAACTCCACGGGGACAGAAGGTTCGCTGACGATCCGTCCATAGTCGGCGGCTTTGCGAAATTTCAGGATACATCGGTTGCGGTTATAGGCCACCAGAAAGGCAGAAGCACCAAGGAGAGGATCGAGAGAAATTTCGGTCAGCCCCATCCTGAAGGGTATCGCAAGGCTTTAAGGATCATGAAGCTCGCAGAACGGTTCAGTATGCCCATATTTACCTTTATAGATACTCCCGGTGCTTATCCGGGAATAGGAGCAGAAGAAAGGGGGCAGGCAGAAGCGATTGCATTTAACCTTCACGAAATGTTTGAACTCAGAACACCAATTATCGCTGTTGTAATTGGAGAGGGCGGAAGCGGAGGGGCATTGGCCCTTGCAGTCGGAGACAGGATCCTCATGCTTGAGCATTCTGTTTATTCAGTTATATCACCGGAAGGATGCGCTGCAATTTTATGGAAAAAGAACGAGACCTCTGTTGGTCAGAATGAGTATGAAAAGGCCTCGGCCGCCCTTAAAATGACTCCTGATGACCTGAAAGGTTTCGGGATAATAGATGAAATTGTTCAGGAGCCTCTTGGCGGCGCACACAGGGATGAGGCAGCTACTGGCGGAGCACTCGGGAACAGGTTGCGCTATCACCTTGATGAGCTGAATGGCATGTCTCATGATGATCTTATTGAAGCGCGTTACAATAAATTCAGGCTCATAGGATCGCTGGAAGACAAGATCTAGCTCTGATTATTTTCAACCTTCTCGCATACAGATATGTTACGTAATATTTTGTACCTATAAAGGAAATCTTATGTCAGATACTGCCGAAAAAATACTTGATCAATGGATTACATACGTCAACAGGCTGGAAGTGGAAAATGTTATTAAACTTTATAATGATAAGAGTACACTTTTGCCTACGTTCGGTCAGAACTGTCTGTCAACACCCCAACAAATGAAACAATACTTTAAGCAGCTTGCAGCAAGAAAGAATTTAAGAGTTGATTTACATGCTGAAACGTTAAAAAAATATGATATAGGTGAAAACAAACATATTCTGATGGGGATATACTCTTTTCATTTTATTGTTGATGAAGCACGTTTAACGTTCCCATCACGTTTTACTTTCATACTTGACATGTCAAAAGAAAATCCAATTCTTCATCATCACTCATCGCAAATTCCAAGAACGTTATCATAATACATATCATCAATCTTAATGTTGCAATGCTATCTTGATAACAGGGATGTTAGTTACAATGCTTCCTGATCAGAATCTCACAATAACCGATAGCAATCTTGAGTTAAGGGTTTTCCCTTGATTTCGCCTAATTCTTGAAGAGTTATCTGTATTATCAATGAAATGGAATCAGTCTGGATGTTAAAGCTTTGTTACAGTTATCGTGATTTTTATTGTGGTATTGAACTTTATTACCATAATGTTGGTAATTAGTGTATCTCGCTATTCGAAATAATTTTATTGACGGACTAACAAAATTAAGTTAAAATTTATTATTATATAAAATAGATTATTCTTTCAATATGTGAAATATTTTATATATATCAAATTAGCCGTTTCTTTTGCAATAGGGGGTAAGTCATGAGTATATGTAAAAGAAATATCTTTATTATCATTCCTACATTTTTGCTTCTTGGAATATTGTATATGGTTATTCCGACACGGACTTCACAGGCCGTTGTTGAGAATACGGACATTTCAAACTGGCATTTTTATCAATCTGGCATATACACATCCCTGGAGGCAATCTGGGGATGGCCTGACAACACCGTCATTGCTGCAGGGTATTATAGCAGTGCAGCAGGGGGTTACCTTATCTACCGCTTTAACGGGAGTAGTTGGTCTGAATCTATTGCGAACCTGCCAAACGGCGATGTTGTCCCGAACTATGGCTACATATCTGACCTGTGGGGGGTATCTTCAGATGATGTTTATGCAGTAACAAGGGGAACATACCGGGATAGTTATGGTGGGTACTACTGTGGAGGATCAAATATACTTCACTATAATGGAACCAACTGGCAAGTTGTAAACAATGATTCAGGTTATAGCGGCTATACCTCCATCTGGGGAACGGGTTCATCAGATATCTATGTTACTGGATTAGATTGTGGTGTTACACCCTTTGTCTCCCACTGGAATGGAACTGCCTGGACCTCAGAGGACTTGACATTTGCTCTCAACTACGAATCCAGTTCAAATGATATTCATGGCAATGCATCAGGTGATATATATATTGCTGGAGAATGGGGAATACCTAAGCATGAAACTGCCGAATATACTAACTGGCCTGATGCAGGACCAACAGAGTTTGGTACTCAGTGGCAGGGAATATGGGTTGCCCCGGATGGCCATGTCTTTGTTGTTGCCTATGGTAATATATTCGCCCATTATGATGGTGCGTCATGGGAGAAAATGGAAGTTTCCCAGGGAGAAAGTTTCAATAAAGTGTGGGGATTTTCAAGCAGTGATGTTTACGCTGTGGGATACGACTCACAAAATAATAATGGAACATGGTCCACCGAGCCCGTAATTCGCCACTTTAATGGCACATCATGGTCCAAACTCCAAATTCCTTCAGACATGCCCAGTTTTTCTCCCAACGACATCTGGGGTACGAAGACTGGTGATATATTCGTGGTTGGAAGCAGAGGGGTTCTCAGCACTGCAACCATGACCAGCACTGACGATGGGGAAACGGATTACCCCCTTGTAAAGGAGAGGTGCGATGCTGAATGTGGAGCTATAGATCCAAACTCTGAGTGGGACGGGTTATCTTTGGGAGACTGCGAATGTAAGTGTAAGGAAGACTACCACGTTGAGCTGGAATCTGTAAGCTCTTCCCAGCATACGGTCGTCTCCCATAACACTTTTTGTGCTTCGAACGACTGCAGACAGCTCTGTAATGATTTGGAATGGTATGAATATAAGAGCGGAAGTGTAGACAAGGGTGACTGCGAGTGTTCCTGTGTTCCAGGCGCTGAACGCAATATGTATGGTCATTGCAGACCGCCTGATGATCTCTGGACATTCCTTGACGGAGAAGATTGTGGGGAAAACACATATCCAACTGAGCGTGATATTGCTGGTACAGCAGCTGTAGTATGTACCTGTGATTATGGATTTGCAAACTGTGACAGGCATCCTTATTCAGGTTGTGAAACGAATATACGGATAGACAAATTTAACTGTGGATATTGCGGAAAGACATGCAGCAATGAGCAACAATGTTACAATGGATCTTGCGTAAGCCAGGAATACTATGATGCGGTCGCGAGTATTTCGGACAAAAGAGAGCAAACAGAGTGGGAGGAAAAGAGGAAGAACAATGATATGCAGGTAGTTCTTTCAGAATTGGAGACTAATATTCTGAAGAATGAGTTCGAGAATTTGTGGGGTATTGCAGGTGAATTATTTGACGCGGGTTCAGCGCCATCCGTTTTATTCGACGCAGTGACCGACTATTTCAACTTCATAAAAAAGAGAGATGATCATTTTACTGTTCAGTTACAAATTGATGAAGAATTACTCGCAGGAAACATTACCCCGCAGCAAGCAAGGATGATTACTGAGTTGGATGCGGTTCTCAAGGCATCTTCAGTCCTTTCAGGGTTCACTGGTCGGGATGCAATGTACCAGCAAGGGGTGTTGATTGACACTGCGACGGATATGGTGATAAATGAAGCCTTGAGATCAGCGAAATACAAATATTGCAGCGATATTATCATACAATTTGCAGATTATCAGACATATGCAGAGGAACAGGCGCTAAATGAGTGCCTTCATAGACAAGTGAGCGCGGGGGTGTTCAGATGAAACTATATAGCATATTAATTGTACTTCTGCTATTTGCAGGATGCTCTTCATCATCAAATTCTGATCCTGTAGATACATCATCAAATGATCCTGGTCCTAATGAGGAATCATTAAATAATCCTCCTGATTCTATAAGGAAATCCACCGGAGATTTACTCAGCCAGAGCTTGGAAGAATCAGGAATAGTTGATCATTATATTGAGGTGGCTTCTGATGAGATCAAGATCCACTTTAAAGCTCCTTCAATTCAGACTGATGCAGATGTTTTGCTGGAATGGACCTACATATGGACTACAGCAGCAGTGCAGAGCACCCAAAGCACAATCACTATAGTACAGTACGTTGAGGATGTGCCTGTTGTACAAGTAACGGCTAATGCGGAGAATATCATGAAATTGATTGACAAAGAGTTAAACTTTCCGGACTTTGCAAATACAACAGCAACCAGCTTCCCCACAATCGAGTGGAAGTGTTCCCCAGGTTCTGTGCTTATTGATGGATATTGTTACTAAAAGGATGTTTCCAATTACTCTGATTATTTGAACTAACACATATTCAACATATAGGGTTTGGGATTACCAAGCCTATTTTATGCTCATTTTTAACGGTAATCCTCAATATTCTGATTCAACAGAATCATTCATTACATGATGTTATAAACGATTGTTCATCCTATCCCATTTTGAACATAATTAGAGAAAGTCAATGAAATCTGTATGTCTTAGAAATCGTTGACTTTTAGATAATAGTTTCAAATTTAAAGTAAACCCAAGAATCACGACAATAGAGAATTGTAAATTAGCTTATGACTTTCAAAATTGCGCCTTTCTATTGCAAGTCATTACTTCTCAAAATAATTTAAAGATGCATCTTCAGGCAGTTAATCTTGTATTTGGAATTCATCGAGTATCATTTTGCTGTGTATGTTTTACGAACGCGGCTAAACATGATACCCTTATCAATATAAGACATATGAAACCAGGAAAGGATGACAAAAGGGGAATTATGAGCCAAAAAAGAGGATTAGGTTTCCGGGTCTTGATCATTCTTGCATTATTGCTGAATTTGATAATGCTTATAGGTCAAACCGGATCTCTGTTTGATTATGGATTTACCGTATCAATTGGATTGCAGGAATCTGTTGAAGAAGTTACCGGCCTTGGTGTGGCGTGGGCTAACGGATTTGCATTTGGCGATACTGTTTTCTATATACCTCTATTTATCATTGGAATTGCAGGTTTATTCAGGCAGAAAGTATGGGGGATATTTTTCATGTTCGGTGCATTAGCGATAACTGTTTACTGGCCAATCGTCAATCTGTATGCAATGCTTGCCGGTAAGCATGCAATGAATCTGAATCCTGATAAATTTATTTCATTCTCAATATTGTTGCCTTTGATTGCATTATATGGATTGTGGGGAATGTGGTTTTTGTACCGGTATAGAAATACTTTATCAAAAGAACGGATTGATAATTAATGGAAGGCAATATGAAAACAATCATTTTTACAGTAGCCGGCTATAATCTTGCTGAAACCGGCAGACATATTGAGATTGCGAGAGCATGCAAAGATGATTTTAATATTGTGTTCCTGAGTTATGGAGGAAGTTACGAGAGGTTGATTGAAGATGAAGGCTTTACGCTGAAGAAAATGGAACCCCGATTATCAGATAAGCAGCTTCGTCATGTCAGAAAGGCGCTCAGCGGAGAGACCTTAAATACCGTGGGCTACTTTACCGCCGGTGAAATGCAGCCAAGGGTAGAAAATGAAATAAAGCTTTTTCAGGAGATGAAGCCTGCCTGTGTGCTTACGGGATGGTGTCAGAGTGTTCTGGTGTCATCAAGAGCAGCAGGCGTTCCCTTGATCAATGTCCTGCACTCTACAACTATTACGGAATATTATCAGGCCGGCCTTCAGACTGTGCCGGACAGAAGAGATTATCGTTTTATCAGGTGGTTCTTTTCTGAAGAGCAGCTGAACAGATGGATAAGCAATCTTGTTCTTAAGCTGAAATTGCCTGCAAAACCGTTCAACAGACTGGCCAGGAAATACGGATTAAAGGAATTTAATAATTTCATAGAAGTATTGGAAGGTGACCATACTCTTTTAGCAGATATACCTGAATGGGTTGGATTACCCGAAATTCGTCCGAATCTTCACTATATCGGCCCTCTCCCGTTCAGATTAAATAAAGAGATTCCCGGAGAAATAATAGAGATGCCGAAAGACAAACCAATTGTTTATTTTGCGATGGGAAGCTCCGGGAAGCCGGGACTTATTGCAGAAATTATAGAAGGATTTAAAGACAGGCCGTACCGCATAATTGCTCCGGTGAAAGCGCATATAAAAGATATGCATATAAACATACCTTCCAATCTGATCCTGACAGGTTTTCTGCCTGCACACAAGGTAAATCCAATGGCTGATATATCTGTGATACATGGCGGCCAGAATACTGTTATGAATGCCTGCCTCTCAGGAACCCCGATTGTGGGAGTAAGAATGCACCCTGAACAGCAGGCCAACCTAGATGCATGTGTAAGAAAAGGTTTTGCCATACGTTTAAGTAAAAGAAGAGTCACGGCATCTGCCGTACTTGATGCAATTGACCATATGCTCAGTGACAGTAAGGCAAAAGAAGAAGTAATAAAGTTTCAAAAGGAGCTTGTCAAATGGGATGGTCCGGCTAATGCTGCAGCGTTCCTTAATGAAACTTATCGAAGTTGAACCTCGATAATTGACTGTAAGGACCTGATACACCAAACGATGCTGAATATATATTCGGCGGGATTATGCCCCTGACAGGCTGTTGAAAAAGTGTGTTTCCAGAAACAAGAAGAGAGGAATTAAATGATAATTATAAAAGAAATGTTACTTGCTTACCAAATAATAGAGTAATCCGTTTTCTTCCCTGACTGCAATAAGTTCATAACCTTCCTTGGCACAAAGTGACGGGATGGATTCTTTGGTGGTATTATCATTGGTTATAACCTGAAGGGTCATGCCTTTTTTCATATCTCTCAGGGTATTGCCGGTCATAACAGTAGGTGTGGGACAGGGAAGACCCTGCACATCAAGAATTTTATCAATCTGTTTTTTTCTCATGGACTTCACTGTTCAGTACAATCATTATTAAGTAATCAGTACTTGTATGGTTTTAATTATACAAGTATCATGCCAGAAAAGACTATGAGAAAATTCATAAGCTTTCAATAATAATATCCGGAAAATTCATGATGAACGCTGTTCCAATGGTGTTAGTTATTCGTTAATTGTTATACGTATCTCCTTACTTTTTTACCTGATAACGTATAACTTATCATATAAAATATTTAAACGGTTAGCTGGAATTTTATGGTCGATATTCCAAAAGAACTTAAATAACTTTTAATACCTTTGGAAATTATTAACATGAATAATATTGGATACGTATAACTATATTGTAACTTGCTAAAAATCATATCCCTTTAGTACAGTTAACTATGCTGTTCGTGGTTTTTCAGTAGCCGAATGTATTGGCATACTAACTATGGGATGGATGTATTATCACATAACCGAAGAAGCCCTGATTGCTGTCATTTGCGGAACAATAGCGTTCAGGGCATTTTCATCCTCAAAGTCAGAACATCTTTCAACAGAAATATCGGGCAGAATCATGCTCATCGGTTCAGGATTCATTATACTGTGCATCAGCGGCACTACCCATGCATTTATTCACGCCTTCAAACTGAATTTAAATCTTCTTTACCAGACGCTACTTGGCTACTGTCTTGGACTGCTGACTTTGATCGTAGCCATTTCATCAGAAAAACCACGGGACAATAATTACTTTCCTTTTTTATTCATCCCCCTTTTAATACTCCTTCATCCCACGGTATACTCCTTTTTCCCTATTTTTGGTGAGTTCCGTCCGCTTGTCTGGCTTGTTATATCATATCTCTCAGGAGTTCTTTTCATGCTCTACATCTCAGCCTATTATCGCACCAGCGCAAAACGATATTTATTTTCATCCCTGGGGCATGCCCTGATCTGTACCGGTGCTATTATGCTGTTTTTTCCTGCTCCGATCGGATCAACCCCCTGGATATACGGACATCTGTTCAGGCCGGTCGGCTTTGTAACCTTATACTTCAGTATGCGAAGTGAGGACCTTACCAAACTCTCCGGAAGCATGCTTTATAAGGCCCTTACGGCATTCAGTCTGCTTGCGGCAATCCCGCTTCTTGTGTTTGGAACGGTTATGTTTTATGAGAATGTGCATTCAATAGATTTTGTAGGAAGAAATTTAATGGTCTTTGTTCTTCTGCTTGTAACGCTTGCATCGGCGCTTGTTTTTGGACTGGGGCTGATAATAAGACTGATACGGCCTATTCTCCTCCTGACGGAGTCTGTCGGTGGTCTCGTTGAGAAAGGATTAAATGAAAAAATAGATGTTACAAGCAATGATGAGATTGGAGAGCTTTCAACGGCATATAATGAAATGGTTGTAAAGTTACGCCATTCCATATCAGAGCAGGACCGGCTGAGCAGACTGGCAGCGACCGGTGAACTTTCTGCAACTCTTGCTCATGAAATAAAAAATCCTTTGAATGCCATATCTGTAGCAGCAGCATATTTAAGAGATAATTACAGGGGAAAGCTAATTAATGAATTCATAAAAATAATACAGGATGAATCTACAAGAATAAATAAGTTAACGACAAACCTCTTAAACTTTGCCAAACCACAATCTCCGGAACCGGTAAAATCTGATATAAATGAGCTCGTAAATGAAACGGTAAATCTTTTACGTCCTGAAGCAGAGGAGCAAAATGTACACATAGCAATCATGACGGCCAATGATATCCCCATGTTTAATTTTGATTATAATCAGGTAAAACAAGTACTATTAAATCTCGTGATCAATGCATTTGATGCAGTTACCCCTGGAGGTAATATAAAAATAAGGACTTATGAATCGAATGAGTCCATAATTCTTATGGTTGAGGATGATGGGAAGGGCATATCCAAAGAAGATGTGCAAAATATCTTCAACCCATTTTTCACTACCAAGACCCGCGGGACTGGCCTTGGTCTTGCGGTTTCAAAAAAAATAGCAAAAGAGCACGGTGGAGATCTGCAGATTAACAGCATTCCTTCAACAGGAAGCAGATTTACCCTTTCTTTGCCATTACGGATATGACATACAAAATATTACTTGTTGAAGATGAAGCAAATGTCATAAAAGTGCTTTCAACAGCGCTGAGAAAGGAAAAATTCGACGTCGAGTCTGCCATGACAGGTGAAGACGCACTGGCCGTGATGAAAAACAAAAAATTTGACCTTATTGTATCTGACTATAAACTTCCCGGCATG